>JANMBK010000030.1:0-8421 GCA_031360365.1 Methylophilaceae bacterium | reverse complement strand
GTAATTGGGATAAATATTTTCCAGCCCAAGCGCATAATTTGGTCGTAGCGGTACCTTGGAAAAGTAGCTCTAAACCATAAAAAGAAGAACACCAAAAAGCACATTTTTCCTAAGAACCAAAAAATACTGTCTGGCAAAAATGGCACGGGTGATAACCAACCGCCTAAGAACATGGTGGCAGCCAGCGCGCACACCAACCAGATATTGGCGTACTCTGCCAAGAAAAATATCGCAAACGCCATGCCAGAATATTCCACATGAAAGCCTGCCACAATTTCAGACTCACCCTCAGCTACATCAAATGGAGCACGGTTAGTCTCGGCCACCGCACTAATAAAATACACAATAAATAACGGAAACAGCGGAATAAAATACCAATGATGTGCACCCCCTGCCTGCCCCATCACAATTTTGCCAAGATTCAATGAGTTTGCGCACATCAGCACGCCTACCAGCGCAAAACCCATGGCAATTTCGTAGCTAACTATTTGTGCGGCTGAGCGCAAACTGCCCAAAAACGCATACTTAGAGTTGGATGCCCAACCCGCAATGATCACGCCGTACACCGCCACCGAGGTCATGGCTAAAATATACAATAGTCCCGCATCAATATCTGCTAGCACCTTTGTGCCATCAAACGGAATCACCGCCCACGCCGCAAAAGCAGGCGCAATGGCCAATATTGGCCCAATTAAAAATAGCGCCTTACTAGACGCGCTAGGAATAATAATTTCTTTAAATAATAACTTTAAGCCATCGGCAATGGGTTGCAGCAAACCAAAATAACCGACACGGTTTGGTCCAATACGCACTTGCATATAACCAATCACTTTGCGCTCGGCCAGCGTTAAATAGGCAATGGCAATCATCAGCGGCAACACGATGGCGATAATTTTAATTAGCGTCCAGCTAGTCAGCTCGACCGCTGGCCACCAAGCACCAAAAATATCTGCAAGCCACTGCATTATGCGCTGGCTTCCTCTAGTTGCTTGTCTGCAACTGCATATTTTTCGATGGTAATGTCACCCATTAAATCGCCTAAACCAGTTGAGTTTTCGTGTGATGCAGTGACGCGTACGCAGCCCATCGCCACGTGATTATCTAGGCGCACTTGTAAAATAGCGCTGCCTTTATCTTGACGCGCCAATACTGTATCGCCATCCACCAAGCCCAACACAGCCATTTGCTCGGCGCGCATGCGTGCCATCGGCTGCGTGTTGTACTTGGTTTTTTGTAGTGGAGCAGATCTACGTACAATCGGATCCGACTCGTATTGCGGCACTTCACCAATGCGTTGCAGGCCATCACTTTTAATATTGATTTGAATTTCTACCAACTCTTTTAAGTTGTTATTAAGGTTTCGCCATACTACGGTGGAAGGCTTTTCACCCTTAAAAAGCGCCGTTTTCACTTGCTCGCTACTGTCATAGTTAAAGCCTGGTAAGCCTAAAGTATTGGCTAATACGCGTAGTACTTTCCAAGCTGGGCGGCATTCTCCAAGCGGTTTGCAAACGGCTGCGAAGCTTTGTACACGGCCTTCCATGCTCATAAAGCTGCCAGAAGTTTCAGTAAATGGCGCAATCGGCAACAGCACATCTGCATTTTCTAGCGCTTCAGATTTATACATGGTCAGTGCCACTACGCATTCTGCTCGCGCCATGGCGGCTTTAGCCAAGGCAGCATGCTGACAATCCAATTCTGGCTCAATATTTAATAGCAAGTATGCGCGACGCGGCTGCTCTAGCATTTCACGCGCATGCAAGCCACCAGCATTGGGCATCACCCCCATTAAGTGCATGCCAGTACTGTTGGCTGCGGCAGGCAATATGCCGCCTTTAGCGCCACAAATGCCGCCGATGGCTTCCGCCATGCTGTACATTTCGGTAAACCGCGGGTCACTTAAGGCCATGTTACCTACAAATATACCCACTTTTGGCGCCACCAAATCAATCTCACCAGTCAATCCTGCCAAACCCGCCAAACTTTCGGCCATAGCCTGCGTGTTATCGCGTACTTTAATATTGCTAAGTAAGTTTTCTAATGATGGCGGCAAACATAAAGAAAGCCGTTGCAATTTAGACATCGCTTTGAGAATTTGCCCCAGCACATTCACCATATCATTCGGCCGCACGATGACTTTATGCGCCACGTCCATCAGTGGATTATTATCCAGCGGGCTAACAATAGATAATTCTGCGCCGTTATTGACTGCTTTGCGGAAACGCTGGGCTAATAATGGATGCTCGTTACGTAAGTTAGAGCCAATCAACAAAATCCTATCTAGCTCTTCAATCTCTTGAATATTGCAGCCCATCCACGGCGTGCCGACACGCTTGCCATCTAATCTGAAATCCGTCTGGCGCAAGCGATAGTCCACATTATCGCAGCCCAAGCCATGTGCCAGTTCTTTAATTAAATAGCCTTCTTCCATAGTGCTGTTGGGCGATACCAGCACACCCAATGCATCAGCACCGTGTTGCTTGGTAATATCCTTGATTTGACTTGCCGCAAATTCCAGCGCGGTTTTCCAATCGGTTTCTTGCCAACTACCATTATGCTTAATCATTGGCACTTTTAAGCGGTCTGGGCTGTTTAAGCCTTCATAAGAGTAGCGGTCACGGTCCGACAACCAGCATTCGTTAATACTTTCCTTCTCACGCGGCAATACGCGCATCACTTTGTTGTCTTTAACATGGACTTCAATGTGTGAACCCAAGCCATCGTGCGGCGCAATACTGGGGCGACGTGTGAGCTCCCAACTGCGGGCAGAATAGCGAAAAGGTTTAGAGGTAAGTGCGCCGACTGGACATAAATCAATGATATTTCCGCTTAATTCAGAGTTGACGCTTTTATCCACATAAGCGGTAATTTCTACATGCTCGCCGCGACCGACCAAACCTAGCTCTTGCATGCCACCCACTTCTTTTAAGAAGCGCACACAGCGCGTACATTGAATGCAACGTGTCATATCTGTGCTAATCAGCGGGCCAATGTTTTTGTTAAACACCACGCGTTTTTCTTCGGTATATCTAGAGCCACTGGTACCATAGGCCACCGCAATATCTTGTAAATCACACTCACCACCTTGATCGCAAATCGGGCAATCTAGCGGATGATTAATCAACAAAAACTCCATCACACTTTTTTGCGCTTCTACTGCCTCTTTGCTGCGGGTAAAAATTTTCATGCCATCGGCCACTGGCGTGGCGCAAGCAGGTAATGGTTTGGCAAATTTTTCTACCTGCACCAAACACATACGGCAATTCGCCGCAACAGACAATTTTTTGTGATAGCAAAAACGTGGAATGGCAATGCCGATGTTGTCAGCCGCATCTATAATGGTGCTGCCGTATTCGACCTCGAGTGCTTTGCCATCTATTTCAATATTAACCATTGGGCTCAGCTCCATATTTGTCGCTACCATCTTTCGCATAAATACGTTCTGAAAGTACTTTTGCTCCGCTTAGGTGTTCATTGACCATGGTATGGTCAATGCCACTCGCTTGTAGCGTATCTTGCTCAATCATGCTTTTACCGTGCTGAATATAATATTCAAACTCTGGCCTAAAATGTTTAATAAAACTGAGTACGGGCGTTGCGGCGGCGTCACCCAGCGCGCAAATGGTGCGGCCAGAAATATTGTTACTCACGCTGGTCAGCAATTCTAAATCTTCCATTTTGCCGCTGCCATCAACAATGCGCGAAATCACGCGATATACCCAGCCAGTGCCTTCGCGGCAGGGCGTGCATTGGCCGCAACTTTCCTCATAGAAAAAATAACTCAAGCGTTTGAGCGTTTTTACCATACAAGTCGTTTCATCCATGACTATCATCGAACCCGCGCCCAAGCTAGAGCCCGCCTTGCTTAAGCCATCGTAATCCATGGTAGCGTTTTGTATCATTTCTGCTGTCATGACTGCAGTAGATGGCCCGCCCGGAATAACTGCCTTAAGTTTGCGCCCTTTCCAAACCCCACCAGCCATATTCAGTAAGTCGATAAAACTGGTACCCATTTTTACTTCAAAATTACCTGGTTTTTCGACATGACCAGAAACCGAAAACAATTTAGTACCGCCTGAGTTTGGCACACCCAACTCTGCAAAAGCCTCTCCGCCATGCTGCATAATCCACGGAATCGAAGCAAAACTTTCGGTATTATTGACATTAGTCGGCTTACCAAACACGCCATAGCTAGCTGGAAATGGTGGCTTAAAACGTGGCTGGCCTTTTTTACCCTCGATAGATTCGATAAGCGCGGTTTCTTCGCCACAAATATAAGCGCCGTAACCATGCACGGCATATAAATCAAAGCAAAAATTAGTACCAAATAAATTTTGGCCTAAATAACCAGCGGCTTTGGCCTCGTGCAGGGCGTTTTCAAAGATGTCGTAATCTTGCCAAATTTCGCCATGAATATAGTTGTAACCTACGCGCGCACCTAATGTGTAAGCGGCAATTGCCATGCCCTCAATAATCTGGTGCGGGTTGTAACGCAAAATATCACGGTCTTTGAATGTACCTGGCTCGCCTTCATCGCTATTGCAAACTAGATATTTGGTGCCGTCAAAATAGCGCGGCATAAAACTCCACTTCAAACCTGTAGGGAAACCCGCGCCGCCACGGCCGCGCAAGCCAGACAGTTTCACTTGGTTGATAATATCAACTGCCTTGGTTTTTTCGCTGACAATTTTTTTGAGCTGCACGTAGCCACCCAGCTTTTCATAAGCAGCTAATGAAGCAGGATTTTTTTCTGTGAGCGTGCGTAAAGTGAGTAATGTTTGACCAGTTAAATCAGGGTGTACGGATGTATGCCCTGCAGGCCCCATGGATATTGACTCTACAGCCTGCTTTTTAATGACTTTATTTGCCGTTTTAGCAGATGCTTTTACTTTAGATGTAGAAGTTTCAGCCATTACTTCAAACTTTCCAAAATAACATCTACTTTTTCGGGTGTTAAAAACTCGTGCATCACATGGTTATTCACCGTCATCAGCGGTGCGCCGCCACAGGCACCCATGCACTCACCCTCATTAAGACAAAATTTTCCGTCCGCAGTTACTTCGCCAAACCCTACGCCCAGCTTGGCTTGCAGATGATTAACGATTGCATCAGAATCACGCAACATGCACGAAATATTGGTGCAAATGGTGATTTTGTATTGGCCAACACTTTGTAAATCGTACATATTATAAAAAGTCGCCACTTCCATCGCGGCAATTTCTGGCATCTTTAAAAACGCAGCTACATCACTAATGCACTCTTGCGACAGCCAACCGCGCTCAGTTTGCACAATTCGCAGCGCAGCCATCACCGCAGCCTGCCGTTGATCAGCTGGGTATTTGGTGATTTCGTAATCAATTTTTTTGATGGCTTCTTGACTCAGCATACTAGCGATCGATTTCCCCAAAGACTATATCTTGCGTTCCGATGATTGCTACCAAATCGGCAATCATATGTCCTTGCACCATCTCGTCTAAGGCAGAAATATGCGCAAAACCCGGTGCGCGAATTTTTATGCGATATGGCTTATTGGCGCCATCCGAAACCATATAAATGCCAAACTCACCCTTTGGGTGTTCCACCGCTGCATAAGCCTCACCCACTGGCACATGAAAGCCCTCGGTGAATAATTTAAAATGGTGAATCATGTCCTCCATATTGGTTTTCATGCCTTCACGGTCGGGCGGTGCTACTTTATTATCTGTGGTAATCACTGGCCCAGGATTGGCACGTAGCCATTTAATGCATTGTTTAATGATGTTGTTCGATTGCCTAAACTCTTCCATACGTACTAAATAGCGGTCGTAACAATCACCATTTGTGCCGACTGGAATATCAAAATTTAGTTCAGAATAGACTTCATAAGGCTGTTTTTTGCGCAAATCCCATTCCACACCGCTGCCGCGTAACATAGGGCCAGTGAAACCTAGCGCCAATGCGCGCTCTGGCGATACTACGCCAATACCTACCGTGCGCTGCTTCCAAATACGATTATCGGTAAGCAGTGTTTCGTATTCATCGACATAAGTGGGGAATCGATTGGTGAAATCTTCGATAAAATCGAGCAGCGAGCCTTGGCGATTTTCATTGAGCTTGCTAATTTCTTTGGCACTGCGAAACTTGGTGGTTTCGTGCTGCGGCATGCGATTGGGCAAATCGCGATACACGCCGCCCGGGCGGTAATACGCCGCGTGCATGCGCGCGCCAGAGGCTGCCTCATACACATCAAACAAATCTTCACGCTCGCGAAAAGCATATAAAAATACCGTCATTGCCCCTACATCTAACGCGTGTGCGCCTAGCCACAACAGGTGATTCAAAATGCGGGTAATTTCATCGAACATGACGCGGATATATTGCGCACGAATCGGAACCTCAAGATTGAGCATTTTTTCGATGCACATCACATAAGCGTGCTCATTCGCCATCATCGATACATAGTCCAACCTATCCATGTAAGGGATAGTTTGCAAATACGTGCGATTTTCGGCCAGTTTTTCTGTTGCACGATGAAGCAAGCCAATATGCGGATCGGCTCGTTGAATAACCTCTCCATCCAGCTCTAAAACAAGGCGCAACACGCCATGCGCAGCAGGGTGTTGTGGGCCAAAGTTCATTGTGTAGTTATGAATTTCAGCCATTAAGAATGCGCTCCTTCATCGCGAATCACACGCGGCACATTATTACGCATCTCAATAGAAACTGGCTGATAAATCACACGTTGTTGCTCAGGGTCGTAACGCATTTCGACGTTGCCAATCATGGGAAAGTCTTTTCGGAAAGGATGGCCGACAAAGCCATAATCGGTGAGAATTCTGCGTAAATCCGGGTGATTTTCAAACATAATACCAAACAAATCAAAGGCTTCACGCTCATACCAATTGGTCACCGGCCAAATATCGACTAGAGTTGGCAGCACCGGAAAATCATCATCTTTCGCAAACACACGTAATCTCAAGCGCTGATTCAATGAAACGGAAAGCAGATGTAGCACGACCGCGTATCTTGCACCTTCGTATTGACCATCTTTATAGTCGCTATAATCTACGCCGCATAAATCAATCAACTGTTCAAATTTTAACTCCGCGTGGTCGCGTAACTTGGTACACACAGCAAGCAAATTTTCTACTTTGCATTCGATTGTCACTTCGCCATAAGCCTCATCAAACCTAGTGGCATGCGCACCTATGGCAAGTTTTAGCTGTGCAGAGAGTAACTCTAATTTAGTTGACATTTTTTCTAGCGCGCAATGGTATTAGTACGACGGATTTTTTTCTGTAGCTGAATAATGCCAAATAGCAGCGCCTCAGCAGTCGGCGGGCATCCAGGCACATACACATCTACAGGCACAATGCGATCGCAACCGCGCACCACCGCATAAGAATAATGGTAATAGCCACCGCCATTGGCACACGAACCCATCGAAATAACCCAGCGCGGCTCAGCCATTTGGTCGTACACTTTACGTAAGGCAGGTGCCATTTTATTCACTAGCGTGCCTGCTACAATCATCACGTCTGATTGACGCGGACTACCCCGAAACACTATACCAAAGCGGTCAAGATCATAACGTGCGGCACCTGCATGCATCATTTCCACTGCGCAGCAGGCCAAACCAAACGTCATTGGCCACATCGAACCAGTGCGCGTGTAGTTAATCACCGTATCCAAACTGGTAGTGACAAACCCCTTCTCTAAGACGCCTTCGATGCTCATTCTAGTCCCATTCTAGGGCGCCCTTCTTCCATTCATAGATAAAACCGACGATAAGTACAAACAAAAACAGCAGCATGGCTAAAAATCCCGCCATACCGATTTCTTGAATAACCACTGCCCACGGGAACAAAAACGCAATCTCTAAATCGAACAGAATAAATAGAATAGCCACCAAATAATAACGCACATCAAACTTCATGCGCGCATCTTCAAATGCCTCAAAACCGCACTCGTAAGGAGAGTTTTTCTGTGCATCTGGTTTATGGGGAGATAAGATTTTACCGAGGATGAGCGGCCCTAGCCCAACAGCAAGGCCTACTAAGATGAACAGCAATATTGGAAAATAATTTTCCAGCACGAGGGCTTTCCTAACTCAAGTTTTTTAATTGTTCGCTTTTGGCTACTGAATCAAAATTAATTCGTAAAAATTCTATTATTTATCAATATGTTATATAAATAATAACAATACTGTAATTTGGTGCCGACGGAGAGACTCGAACTCTCACGACTTTCGCCACTACCCCCTCAAGATAGCGTGTCTACCAATTCCACCACGACGGCCGTTGCTGTAAACTAGTTAGGGATATCTTTCGCGGCGTTGCCAGCGGGTATTGTTTCTTCTAGATTAGTGTCTGTGGTTTTAGTTTCAGCGGGTACAGATTCTGTTTTTACTGCTTGTGTTTTAACCGCATCTTTAATTACACT
>JANMBK010000015.1:0-5422 GCA_031360365.1 Methylophilaceae bacterium | reverse complement strand
GGTTGTTGAGTAGCCTCACAGAATTTGAAGGTAAAAAACTACAATCTATCGCCAAAGGTGATTTGGACTTAGGTGCGCTAGAAAGTGATACTGAAAAAGAAATTCAAAAGAAAATTGAAGAAGAAGCTAAATCCTTGATTGAACGTGTTAAATCTTCATTGGGCGACGCGGTAAAAGAAGTACGCGTGACGCACAGATTAACCGATTCGCCTGCTTGCTTGGTGGCGGGTGAGCATGATTTATCGGGCAATATGGCGCGTATTTTAAAGGCGGCAGGCCAAAATGCGCCCGAAAGCAAACCGATTTTAGAGCTTAACCCTAGCCATAAATTAGTGAAACGCTTAGAAAATGAGACTGAAGAAGCTAAATTTTCTGACTTGGCGCATTTGGTATTTGACCAAGCCTTGCTGGCAGAAGGCGGTACTTTGAATGACCCTGCCAGTTTTGTAAAAAGAATGAACAGCTTATTGGTGTAAAACAATACATTCAAACATATGCCCTGCAAGCCAATATCTATGCGGCTTTCACGTATTAATAACCAGCTTTAGCTGGTATATTCTGCGGGGACAGCCCTTGCGGTTGCAGGGCATGTTTTTTTGCATGTGCATTCTATGAATCTTTGTAAATTGGCTTTATTAAACTATAAATGTGCTGCTTTTTGACGATGCACCATGCTATATAACAAAGGCAGTACTAATAAGGTCAGCAAGGTAGATGACAACACGCCGCCAATCACCACAGTCGCCAATGGCCGTTGCACCTCTGCGCCGACGCCTGTCGCAATCGCCATCGGGATAAAGCCGAATGAAGCAACCAAAGCCGTCATCAAAATTGGGCGCAGCCTTGTTAGCGCGCCTTCGCGCACCGCTTCATTGATGGCTTTGCCCTCATTTCGTAAATTGTTGATGAAGGTAATCATCACTAAACCGTTAAGCACCGCCACGCCAGACAGCGCAATAAAGCCCACGCCTGCCGAGATGGATAGTGGAATGCCGGTAAGCCACAGCGCAGTGACGCCGCCCGTGAGCGCAAATGGAATGCCACTGAACACGATAAGGCCATCTTTAAAATTGCCAAACACGGCATAAAGCAGCATAAACACAATCAGCAAAGCCAGCGGGATGACGATTTTTAAGCGATCTGCCGCAGATTTTAGCTGTTTAAACGTACCGCCCCATTCTAGCCAATTGCCTGCGGGTATGCTTACATTTGCCGCAATGCCTGCTTGTGCCTCGGCTACAAAGCTACCGATGTCGCGGTTGCGCACATTGGCAGTAACCACCACATTGCGCTTGCCATTGGCGCGGCTAAATTGGTTGGCGCCTTGTGCCACGTCTAAAGTAGCCAGCTCGCTTAAGCGCATGTAAGTGTTGCTGTTATTCACATTCAGCTTAATCGGTAAGCGTTCTAGCATCTGTGTATCTAAGCGCTGCGCAGCATCTAGGCGTACCACAATGTCAAAGCGCCTGTCGCCATCATATACTGCACTCGCGTGCGCACCATTCATAGCAATGCTGACGGCGGTTTGAATGTCTTCCATATTGACTCCCAAACGCGCAATTTTTTCACGGTCGATATTCACCGTGAGCACGGGCAAACCTGTAGTTTGTTCTACTTTAACATCGGCACTGCCTTGGGTGCTTTCTAGTACCTCAGCAATTTTTTCAGCAGTTTCGGCCATGCTTTCTAAATCATCACCAAACACTTTTACCGCCACATCGCTACGCACGCCAGAAATCAGCTCGTTAAAGCGCATTTGAATGGGCTGGGTAAATTCGTAATTGTTACCTGGCACATTGGCGACTGCCGTTTGTAGCTGGGCGATAAACGCATTTTTACTTAAAGACGGGTCTGGCCATTGTGACCTTGGTTTTAAAATTAAGAAAGTGTCCGCCACACTAGGCGGCATCGGGTCGGTAGCGATTTCTGCGGTGCCCAGCTTGGCATAAATTTTATCCACTTGCGGAAAGGTTTTAATGGTTTTTTCTAATTCTTGCTGCATTGTAATGGCTTGGCTTAAGCTGGTGCCAGGAATACGCAGCGCATGTAAAGCGATGTCGCCTTCATCTAAACTAGGCACAAACTCACTGCCCATGCGGGTGATAAGCAAGCCGCTAAGCACCACGGTTGTGATAGCAAGTGTTAGCACCACGGCTTTATTCACCAGCGTCCAATCTAACACTGGCGTGTAGATTTTTTTGGCTAATTGCATCACGAAATTTTCTTTTTCTTGCACGCGACCCGTCACAAAAAGTGCGATGGCAGCGGGGATAAACGTGACCGAAATCAACATAGCCGCAATCAAAGCAATTACCACGGTAAATGCCATCGGGTGAAACATTTTGCCTTCCACACCTGTGAGCGCAAATATAGGCAAATACACCGCCATAATAATCAGCTGGCCGTAAATCAACGGGCGGCGTGCCTCGCGCGCGGCAGAGAACACTTCTGTGAATCGCTCTGTACGCGTTAGGTTACGGCCTAGCGTGCCTTGTGTATGCGCTAAGCGGCGCATGGCGTTTTCTACAATCACTACCGCGCCATCGATAATAATGCCAAAATCTAGCGCGCCTAAGCTCATTAAATTGGCGCTGATTTTATTGCCTACCATGCCAGTAAACGTCATCAACATGGCCAGTGGAATCACGCACATGGTAATAAGTGCCGCGCGGATATTGCCGAGAAAAATAAACAAGATGGCAATCACCAATAGCGCACCTTCTATCAGATTCTTTTTAACGGTATTGATAGCTTTATCAATCAAAATAGTACGGTCGTAAACGGTGTCAGCCGTGATGCCCTCAGGCAGTGTTTTATTCACCTCTGCCAGTCTTTCGGCAACAGCCAGTGAAACTTCGCGGCTATTTTCACCCATCAACATAAATACTGTGCCCAGCACCACTTCTTCGCCATTCATGGTGGCAGCACCTGTGCGTAAATCGCTGCCAATAGCAACAGTTGCAACGTCTTGTACACGAATAGGTGTGCCGTTTCTGGTAGCTACAACCACATTACTTAAGGCGACTAAAGCCATTTTTTGGGCTAGATTTTTATTTTTACTATCCAGAATTATTTGGCCTGGCACGCGAATTAAATATTGCTCGCCTAGCTTTTCAATATAACCCGCACCTTGGTTATTGGTGTTTTTTTCTAGCGCATTCAAAATATCATCTAAGGTTAGGCCATAGTTCACTAAGGCCTCTAAATTGGGCGCAATTTGAAATTGTTTACTATAGCCGCCAACCGTGTTGATTTCAGTTACGCCTGGCACATTGCGCAATTGCGGCTTAATAATCCAATCTTGCACTTCACGTAAATCCATGGCAGTGTAAGGTGTGCCATCCGCTTTTAGCGCGCCAGGCTGAGCTGAAACCGTCCACATAAAAATTTCACCTAAGCCTGTGGCAGTTGGCCCCATTTCAGAAGCGATGCCTGCGGGCAGCTTCTCTTTTACCTGCGCGATGCGCTCTGCCACTAGCTGGCGTGCAAAATAAATATCGGTGCCTTCTTTAAACACCACCGTGACTTGCGATAAACCATAACGCGAAATGGAGCGCGTTTCCTCCAAATTGGGCAGCCCCGCCATCGCCGTTTCTACGGGGTAGGTAATGCGCTGCTCGGTTTCTAGCGGTGAGTAACCTGGCGCGGCAGAGTTAATTTGCACTTGCACGTTGGTAATATCGGGCACAGCGTCAATCGGCAAATGTTGGTAACTGATGACGCCCAAAATCACCACAGCCAAGCTAATCAGCATGACTAGCCAGCGCTGGTCTATCGCAAAAGCGATTAACTTCTCAAAAAAGCCTTTAGCTTTGTGCGGGTCGATATCTGCACTTTCTAATTTACTGTTAGCTGGCTTAATGGTCATGACTGGCTCCCGCTTTGCCAAGCTCAGCCTTCACGATAAAACTATTACCCGCCGCATATTGCTCGCCGTTATTTAGCCCAGAAAGCACTTCCACATATTTGCTATCACGACGACCTAACTCAACAGGCCGCGCTTCAAAATTATCGCCATAACGGCCAAACACCACATCGCCATATTGCAGGCTTTGTATGGCTTCTAAAGATACAGCGAGCGGTACATTCACTTGGTCTGCCACCAGATCAATATTCACAGGCAAGCCAACTAACCAGTTTCTATTTAGATTATTGAGTACTACGCGCGCAGTAGCGGTGCGGCTTTGTGCGTCTATCAGCGGCGCAATGTAGGTAATTTTGCCAGCCTCAGTTTGTGCAAAAGCCGTGGCGACCACAGACACACTTTGCCCAACCTTAACAACACCCAAATCTTTGGTGGGAATGCTGATTTCTGCCCACACCGTGTTTAAATCTGCCACTTCAAACAATATTTGCGACATCTCGATCCCCTGTCCGCTGACCACCTGCTTACGCGTTACTACGCCGTTAATGGGTGATTTAAGCGCATAACCATTACCGTTAGCCGCTAAATCCATACTGGCGAGTTTTTGTTGTTGTCGCGCCAACTCAATTTCTGCCAATTGCACATCATTTTTAGCCGCCAAATAATCTTGCTCGGCCGAGATTTTCTCGCGCCACAAGGTTTCTTCGCGCACTAATGTGGTTTTGGCCAAGCTGAAGCGTTGCCGCGCTACGGCTAAATCGCCACGATTTTCGACCAGTGTGGGGCTAGAAATAATCGCCAAGGTTTGACCTTTTTTAACCGTGTCGCCCACATTTGCCGTCACATTGTTGGCCACACCGCCCACGCGCGGTAGCACTTGCACTGCATTATCTGCGTTTAATTTAATTTCGCCAATTAAGCGTAAATTGGTTTGAATATTGGCGGGCGCAACGGTGAGTACCTCAATAGCATTATGTTTAAGCTGCTCGTCCGTCAATGTCACCCTTGCTTCTACTTGGTCGTAGCCAAATTCGTGTGCTTTGCCTGCATGGTTTGCATCAATAGTTACCTTGAATGAATGCGGCTCGCCAACTGTCACTTTTGAAGTTAAATAATCATTTTCTGGCGCAAATTTAAAGGTCTCTGCCGCGCGGCCTAAGCGTGATACTTTTAACTGAATCGCTGAATCTTTTGGTGCAAGCTGCTTGCTATCTAAATAAGTGTAAAGCCGAAATTGTGGTGGCTGATTTTGCTCAAAAATAGTCACTTCCACTGCGTAATCGCCGTCCGTAAACAGCTTGCCACCATGCGAGCCTTTCACGCTTTCGGTCACCATTGCAGCATGCCCATGCTCATCAGCCGCTTCTTTTTGTATTTTTTGTGGTGCTGGCAAATGATCTTTTTCGTGATCATGCCCAGCTTCACCATGCGCTGGCGGCTTTTCAGCAGCCTCATCCGCATGCTCACCTTCATGATCCGCATGCTCATCTTTTGCATCAGCTTCTTCAGCATGTTCGCCATGACCTGCCTCTGCCATGGGTTTATCCGTTTTTAAAA
>JANMBK010000013.1:0-6844 GCA_031360365.1 Methylophilaceae bacterium | reverse complement strand
TTTTATCGGTAGTAAACAACATAATGCTTTCGCCGCGCTGCGCATCGGGGATGGAACTGGCAGCATGTTGCTGCTCTGGCGCGCAAGTGTTGGCAATGTGCTCTACCACTTCTAGCGATACCATTTCGCCCGCCACTTTGGCAAAGCGTTTCACGCGTCCGCGAATATGCACATAACCTTCAGCATCTAGCTCCACAATATCGCCCGTGTTATACCAACCATCAATCGGTGGCTTGAGTACTCCGGGATTATCAAACAGGTAGTAACCCATCATCACGTTTTCGCCTTTTACATGCAGTAGCCCACCATTATCTATGCCAAGAACCGCTTCCAGCTTGGCCTCCAGCCCGGGCACTAATTGCCCGACGGAGCCATTTAAATTAGCCATCGGTGTATTAATCGAGATGCCGGGCGCGCATTCAGTGGCGCCGTAAGCCTCTAAAATACGAATACCAAATTTGTCTTGATAGGTTTTGCGCACTTCGTCATTGAGCTTTTCCGCGCCTGCCACCACTAGTCTTAATTTATAAAAATCGTAAGGATGAGCAAATTTTGCATAATTGGCTAAAAAGGTGCCAGTGGCGAAAAAGATGGTGCAACCGCGATCGTAAATAATTTCTGGGATAACTTTATATTGCTGAGGAGATGGAAAAATATTGATTTTGACACCGTTAAACAAACCTAACAGCGTACCAGTAAAACCAAACGAATGAAATACGGGCAACACCATCATCATTTTATCGGTGGGGTTAACATCTAGCACCGCCATAATTTGTGCAATATTGGCCAAAATACTTTTGTGCGAGTGAACGACGCCTTTTGGTTTACCCTCACTGCCCGAGGTAAATAACACCACGCCAGTTTGCTCAGATTTGTTGGTCTCCATGGCTGAGCGTGGATAATGCAGTGCATAACCCATCAGCCAAGCACGATCTAGCACACCAAAATCTGCACGTAAATCTTCAAGGTAAACAATATTCAGATTTTGTAAACCTTCAACGACGGTTTGCAAGTTTGCCGTTTCAATAAATTTGTGCGAAGTAATTACCGTTTTAATATTGGCGGCAATGCAGGCGTTTTGCATGCCTGCTGTGCCTGAAGTGTAGTTGAGCATGGCAGGTACGCGGTTGAATGCGCTCATGCCCAAAATAAGCGCCAGCGTATTGGTTATATTCGGCATCAGCACAGCAACAACTTCACTAGAGCTGCTGACTTTGCTGGCGATTCGACCAAGCGCTAAGCTTTTTTTGAGTAAATCTTGATAACTTTCTTCGGTTTCGTTCATATCTTCGATGAACTTGTAGTTGCCACCAAATTTATCCACTGCATCTAAAAACGCTTCAAATAAAGTACGACCTTTTTGCGCTTGAAACAGCATTTTTTGCATCACGCTACGCATGCCCTCGCCCGCAATACGACGCCTTTGTTTGGCTGTTGGAAAGCTACGGTGTGAGGGTTTGGGCATGACCACACTGGTGCTGGGCATGATGGTGAGTGTGACCCTAGGGTGCAATTTTCTTGGGTGGTGGCTCGATAAACGCCCAAAGTAGGATTCTGCTGCGCCATCAATTCGCACCGGCAAAATGGTTGCGCCAGTTTTGCCTGCCACAAAACCTGGGCCGTCATAAATTTTCATTAAAGCCCCAGTGAGCGTAATGCGCCCTTCGGGAAAAATCACCACGTTATTACCCGCCTCTAGTAATTTAATCACTTTTTTCATGGCATATGGGCTGGCAGGGTCTACCGCCAAGTGTGGTGTCAAGCGTAAAAATTGTCGGTACCACCAGTTTTTTAGCACTGTGCTATGAACCACAAAGGTGGCTTGTTTGGGAATATATAAACCAAGTAGCAAACCATCTAAAAATGATTCGTGGTTGGCAACGATGAGCAGGCCATCTTCGGTAGGCACGTTTTCTAGCCCGCGCACCTGCACGCGAAACAGTATTCTGCTAATAAACCTTAAAATGCTTGCCATCATGCTTAGCTCTCCCTAAATCTCGTTTTTTATGTAATTTAAAACGTTGCTTATCTCTGTGGTGATATGCGTTTTATTCACCCAAAAAAATACTTCTTTGCCTATTTTTTCGCTGCTTAGTGCGCCGCAACCATTTAAAATTTTTAGATGATGCGTGACTGCGGTGCGGCTTAGTTTTGAGCTGGCGACAATTTGCAGAATATTTAAACGCTCATCTTTGTCGAATGCCAATAATATACGCTGACGCTGTTCGTCACCTAGCGCAACGAACAAACTAGAGATGTTTTTCCATTCATTAGGAATATCAGTAATTAACTTCATAACTATATAATTAGATATTTAGTTATGTTTGTCAAGCATATATTTAATGTTAAATTAATGGACATTAAAATAGATGCTCTGAGAAGCAGTATCTATGCGGCCTACAGAGCATTCTAAAACGCTCGCCTATCCAATAATAAAAATACAAATAAAAACGGGCGCCTTAGCGCCCGTTTTTATTTAATACGATTATAGATTAAGTGATCAAAACTTAAGAATGATAAGCACGCTCACCATGCTCTGTTGTATCTAAGCCTTCACGCTCAGATTCTTCTGATACACGTAAGCCAATCACCAAATCAATAATTTTAAGTGAGATAAATGCAACCACACCTGAAACCACTATCGCAGTACCTACAGCCCATAATTGTGCAGTCATTTGCGCGGCAAAGTTATACTCTGCAACACCATTTGCTACATAATCAATTACGCCTGCACCACCAAGTGTTGGGTTAACAAATACGCCTGTTAACAATGCACCTACAATACCGCCAACAGCATGCACACCAAACACATCAAGCGCATCATCATAACCAAGCAAGTATTTCACTTTAGCTACAAAGAAGTAGCAGATTGGTGAAACCACTAGGCCGATAACAATGGCGCCCATAGGACCTACAAAACCGCATGCTGGTGTAATAGCAACCAAACCAGCAACCGCGCCAGATGCAGCGCCCAACATAGATGGTTTACCTTTAAGTAGCCACTCTGAGAAGGTCCAAGATAAAGTTGCAGCACCAGTAGCAATCATGGTATTCATTAAAGCCAATGCAGCATAACCGTTTGCTTCAAGGTTAGAGCCAGCGTTGAAACCAAACCAGCCCACCCACAGTAAGGCAGCGCCTACCATAGTTAAAGTTAAGCTATGCGGTGTCATTGATACTATGACGTAACCGATACGTTTACCTAATAAATAAGCAGCTACTAAGCCAGCCACACCTGCATTAATGTGAACCACAGTACCACCAGCAAAATCCAATGCGCCTTTAGCCCATAACCAGCCTGCGTTTGCTAATACAGTATTTAAAGATTCTGCGGTTGTAATTGCATCTGGACCGTCCCAATACCAAACCATATGCGCCATTGGCAAGTAAGCAAATGTGAACCAAAGCGTCATAAATGCTAATACTGCAGAAAACTTCATACGCTCAGCGAAAGCACCAACAATCAATGCAGGAGTAATAGCCGCAAATGTCAGTTGGAAAGCAACAAATGTTAGTTCAGGAATATAAACACCTTTACTAAATGTAGCTGCTATAGATTCAGGCGTTATACCTGCTAAAAATGCTTTACCTAACCCGCCAAAGAATGGATTGCCGCCTGTGAAAGCCACGCTGTAACCATACAATGCCCATAAAACTGACATCAGCGAGAAAATTACGAAGACTTGCATCAATACAGAGAGCATATTTTTTTGACGTACTAAACCGCCATAAAATAATGCCAAGCCCGGAATCACCATTAATGTGACTAATACCGTAGAAATTAACATCCATGCAGTGTCACCTTTATTTGGCACTGGTGTCGGTGCTGCAACTGCAGTTTCTGCTGGAGCTACCTCTACTGGAGCTGCAGCTGGCATTTCGGCTGCGGCAGCGTCTACTGCACTATCAACAGCCACTGCAGCATCAGTGACAGATTCTACAGTGGCAGCGGCGGCCTCAGCAGTAGCTGCATCTTCTGCAAAAGCAAGTTGCGATGTTACAAAACCCAACAGAGCAACCATTGATAAAACTGATAAAAATTTCTTCATGTCATGCCCCTTTATAGCGCATCAGGACCGGTTTCACCGGTACGAATGCGATAAACTTGTTGTAAATTGAACACAAAAATTTTGCCATCGCCAATTTTGCCGGTGGCAGCAGATTTTTCAATCGCATCCACGACTTGATCAAGCATATCGTCTTTAATTGCTACTTCTAATTTAACTTTAGGCAAAAAATCCACCACGTATTCAGCACCACGATAAAGCTCAGTATGACCTTTTTGGCGACCAAAGCCTTTCACCTCGGTAACCGTAATGCCTTGCACGCCTATAGCTGACAAAGCCTCACGCACTTCGTCAAGCTTGAACGGCTTGATAATTGCGGATACGAATTTCATTGCAACCCCCTTTAATATTTAAACAAATAATTTGGTACTAATAAAAACACTACATTCACCATTAGCAAAGCGCGTGCCAACAAAAATTATGTTTAAAATCAATAATATGGATAATAAACAAGCTAACTAACAAATATTAAATAGCTCATAAAATCTGCTAAACTAGCTTAAAGCGTGTGAAATATTAAGGATTCGTTATGTTTAATTCAGAAAAAATCAATGAAATATCCAATAAAATCAATGACATGATTAAATCAAGCCCGTTGGCAGATGTTGAAAAGAATATAAATGCACTAATTCAGGGCGCGTTCACCAAAATGGAGCTTGTTTCGCGAGAAGAGTTTGATGTGCAAGCAGAAGTGCTGCGTAATACGCGTGAAAAACTGACAAGGTTAGAAGCCAAATTGGCCGAATTAGAAGCAGACTTAATCAAAAAGACAAGCAAGTAATGTCTTTAGCCGTGCTATATAGCCGCGCGCTAAGCGGCATGGATGCGCCTGAGGTGGTGGTTGAGGTGCATTTAGCAAACGGCTTACCAAGTTTTACCATTGTCGGTTTGCCTGAGGCTGAGGTAAAAGAGAGTAAAGATCGTGTGCGTGCCGCCATTCAAACCGCGCAGTTCGAGTTCCCCGCCCGTCGCATCACAGTAAACCTAGCACCAGCTGATTTACCCAAAGAAAGTGGCCGTTACGATTTGCCAATTGCTTTAGGCATATTGGCTGCCAGCGGCCAAATACCTAAAGACGCGCTAGAAAGATATGAAATCGCGGGTGAGTTAGCACTGACTGGCGAGCTACGGCCAATTCGCGGCGCGTTGGCGATGACTTATCATATGCAACACAAAACCAGTGCCACAAACAATAAGGCAGGCAAGCGCGCATTTATTCTGCCCCATTTGAGTGCGCAAGAAGCCAGTTTGGTAAAAGATGCGATCATTTACCCTGCCAATTCGCTGCTTGAGGTTTGTGCGCATTTAAGCGGCCGCACGGCGCTGAATCAATATGAGGCCAGCGCCCAATTTCAAACGCTAACTTATCCTGACTTCAACGAAGTTAAAGGCCAATCGCAAGCCAAGCGCGCCTTAGAAATTGCCGCAGCAGGTGGCCACAGCGTATTAATGAGCGGTCCACCTGGTACGGGAAAAAGTATGTTGGCTTCGCGTTTTGCAGGTATTTTGCCGAGTATGACAGAAGCTGAAGCGCTAGAAAGCGCGGCGATTCAATCACTTAACGGTAATTACAAGCTCGAAAATTGGAAACGCCGCCCCTTTAGAAGTCCGCACCACACCGCGTCTGGCGTGGCTTTGGTGGGCGGTGGCGGCATTCCGCGCCCAGGTGAAATTTCACTGGCGCACAACGGTGTGTTATTTTTAGATGAGTTACCAGAGTTCGAACGAAAAGTGCTAGAAGTACTGCGCGAACCACTAGAAAGTGGAAAAATCACAATCTCACGTGCCGCGCGCCAAGCGGATTTCCCCGCTTCATTCCAATTGCTCGCCGCCATGAACCCATGCCCGTGCGGTTATTTAGGCCATTTCAATAACAAATGTCGCTGCACGCCCGATAATGTGGCGCGCTACAAAGCTAAAATTTCTGGACCATTGCTAGATAGAATAGACTTGCATATTGAAGTCCCCGCCTTAAAAGAAGATGAAATGACGTCTGCCGCCAACGCAGAAAATAGCGAAGCGATTAGAGCCAGAGTAGAAGCCGCGCGCAAGCTGCAATTAAAACGCCAAGGCAAAGCCAATTTTGCGCTGGGCAGTTTAGAAATCGACGAGTTTTGCCAACCTGACGATGCAGGTTTAACGCTACTCAAAACCGCCATTTCACGTTTAAACTTATCGGCGCGTGCGTATCATCGCATATTAAAAGTGGCTAGAACCATTGCCGATTTAGCCGGTGATGCCGCTATCAAACCGCATCAAATCGCCGAGGCGGTACAATATCGGCGCGGCGATACCCAATAAACGTATTGCTGTGCCTGCACTACAGGGCGCATGGATAATGCCCCACAGAGCATTGAAATAAGCTGGTAAATTTAAAAGTAACTCATGTTATTGCGCAAAGCGCTTACTGTGCAGCCCATGTTAAAATATTGAATAATATAATCAGTAAAACTCTCAATGCTAGATTTTCCAAATAACACCACCGAACAAACGCTTCGCAAGTTGCTTAGCGAGCGCATCCTCATTTTAGATGGTGCGATGGGAACCATGATTCAGCAATATAAATTGACTGAAGCGGATTATCGCGGGGATAGATTTAAGGATTTCGCCGCGCCAGCAGGTCAGCGCGAATTGTTTGTAAAAGGCAATAACGAGTTATTAAGCCTGACACAACCGCAAATTATTCAAGAAATTCATGAGCAGTATTTAGCTGCAGGCGCGGATATTATTGAAACCAATACCTTTGGTGCGACTAGCGTGGCGCAAGACGATTACCA
>JANMBK010000008.1:0-5635 GCA_031360365.1 Methylophilaceae bacterium | reverse complement strand
AAAAGATGGCGCAGCGAGTATTGTTGAAGATGGTTGGACAATCGTAAACTTGCCAGCCAGCCTAGCGCCAGAGCGCATATTAGCGGGCAAAGTGGTGCTGTTTAAACTCACTGGTGAAAACAGTGTGACGCCAGAGCAAATTGCTGGAACAGTAATCCCTGCTACTGGAAACATTATTGTGCCATTAAGCGTATATGCGGCAAATAAAGAGTCCCTTGCAGCCCGCATGGCCATCAGTTTGGATCATGGTGGCTCTATGGGCATCTGGTTAGATACGCATGAAACGCTTGAAAGCTTAATTGCCGCCGTTGGCGACATTAATAAGCTACCCATTATTGCGATACATGTTGCGCGTTTTGCCGACGGCCGTATTTTCTCTCTTGGCACCTTGTTACGCACGCGTTATGGCTACAAAAACGAGTTGCGCGCCATTGGTGATGTATTACGCGACCAATTATTCTTTTTAAAACGCTCAGGCTTTACTAGCTTTTTGATACGTGCCGATAGAAGTGCCGAAGATGCCTTGGCTAGCTTGCACGATTTTAGCCAGCCTTACCAAGGCGCTGTGGATGAGCCGCAGCCAGTGTTTACGCGCTATAACAGGAACGCTTAAATGTCTGGTGAAGTTAGCATGCTAAAACCTGCTTCAGTAAATCCTGCAACTTCGCCTGCGCTAACCGATGCGCTGGTAGCAAGCGTCAATACCAAAGCGGCGACAGTGCTTACTTTGCTTAAAAGTGCTGGTGCAGAGTTAAAAAACATCACTTTTGCCAACAGTTTTGGTGCAGAAGACATGGTGCTCACCGACATTATCCTTAAAAATAAACTGGCAATAGAGATCTTCTCGCTAGATACAGGTCGCTTACCAGTTGAAACTTACGATTTAATGGCTGCAACTGAAAAGCATTACAGCACTAAATTGAATGTGTATTTCCCAAAAGCAAAAATTGTTGAGTTTTATGTTAGAAATCATGGGATTAACGCATTTTATGAAAGTATTGAATTAAGAAAAAGTTGCTGCCATATGCGTAAAGTAGAGCCACTGCAACGCGCTTTAAAAGGCAAAGATGCTTGGGTAACTGGCATGCGCGCCGCACAAGCCGCCACAAGAACTAGCTTGCCGGTGCGCGAGTTTGACGAAAGCAATCAATTAGACAAATTCAATCCATTGAGCGATTGGACAGAACAAGAAGTATGGGCCTACATTCGCCTGCATCATGTGCCATTTAACGCATTGCACGACCAATTTTACCCAAGTATAGGTTGCGCACCCTGTACACGCGCCATTGCCATGGGTGAAGATGTGCGTGCTGGCCGTTGGTGGTGGGAAGATCCACAGAATAAGGAATGCGGGCTTCACGTAAAAAGTTAAGTTAATATAATTAAAGTATAAGATTAATTAAATTTAGTAAGCAATTGAATATGTTAAATAAAAAACAACCTATGTCGCATCTTGATTGGTTAGAAGCCGAAGCGATTCACATTCTGCGTGAAGTCGCAGGTCAATGTAGCAATCCCGTACTTTTGTTCTCTGGCGGTAAAGATTCGCTTTGCATTTTGCGCTTGGCCGAAAAGGCTTTTCGCCCAGGTCGCTTTCCGTTTCCGCTGATGCACATTGACACAGGTCACAATTACCAAGAAGTGATTGATTTTCGCGACCAACGTGCCGCTGAGCTAGGCGAACGCTTGATTGTGCGTAGCGTTGAAGACTCGATGAAGCGCGGCACAGTGGTATTAAAAAGCCCTGACGAGCCGCGTAATAAGCACCAATCGGTGACGTTGTTAGAAGCGATTGAAGAGCATGGCTTTGATTGTTGCATAGGCGGCGCACGCCGTGATGAAGAAAAAGCCCGCGCCAAAGAGCGCATCATGAGCTTTCGCGATGAATTTGGCCAATGGGATCCGAAAAACCAACGTCCAGAGTTGTGGAATTTATACAATGCCAGAAGCCATAAGGGCGAGAATATACGTGCCTTCCCGATTAGCAATTGGACAGAAATGGATGTATGGCAATACATTGAGCGCGAAAATTTAGAGTTACCGAGTATTTATTTTGCCCACCAGCGCGACATAATTATGCGCGGCGGCGCAATGATGCCTGCCAACGTAAAGCTTGCCGATGGTGAAGTGATTAACGTACCGAAAGCGGGCGAAGTGGTGACGAATATGCTAGTGCGCTTTCGCACCGTGGGCGATATTACTTGCACCGCGCCTGTGTTAAGCAATGCAGATAATGTCAGCAAAATTGTGTTAGAAACCGCAACAACCACCATCACCGAGCGCGGTGCAACACGCTTGGATGACCAAACCTCTGACGCTTCGATGGAACAACGCAAGAAAGAGGGTTATTTCTAATGAGCAGCACCAATATTCAACACAACGACTCTTTACTACGTTTTATGACCTGCGGCTCGGTAGATGACGGCAAAAGTACGCTCATTGGCCGCTTGCTGTTTGATACGAAGACAATATTAGCCGATACGCTAACGCAAATTTCCAACACCTCGAAAAAGCGCGGCATGGAAGCGGTAGATTTATCGCTGCTTACCGACGGCCTGCAAGCCGAGCGCGAGCAAGGCATTACCATTGACGTGGCTTATCGCTATTTTTCGACTGGTACGCGCAAATACATCATTGCCGATGCACCTGGGCACGAGCAATATACGCGCAATATGGTCACCGCCGCTTCTACCGCAAATTTAGCGATTATCCTCATTGATGCGCGCCGTGGCGTGCTGACGCAAACGCGCCGCCATTCATATTTGGCGCACCTTGTGGGCATTCAGCACATTGTGGTAGCAGTCAATAAAATGGACTTGATGAATTACGATGAAGCCGTTTATAGCAAAATTTGTGCAGATTACTTAGCGTTTGCCAAAGAAATCGGCCTAGCCCAAGCGCGTGATATTCGCTTTATACCGATGTCTGCATTGAATGGCGACATGCTGGTAGATAGATTAGAAAACATGCCTTGGTACACAGGTGAAACTTTACTTGAAATGCTAGAAGCCGCGCCAGCTGCAGATGAAGAACAAAATGCAGAATTCCGCTTCCCAGTGCAATTTGTGTGCCGACCACATGCCAGCGTAGATGCCGATTTGCACGATTTCCGCGGCTTTATGGGGCGCATCGAAAGCGGCGACATTGCTGTGGGTGACGCGGTGACAGTGTTGCCAAACGGCTATCAAAGCAAGGTGAAAGCCATTCAGATTGGTGATGAGCAGCAGCAAAGTGCACAAACCGAGCAAAGCGTGACTATACTTTTGGAAGACGAAATCGACACCTCGCGCGGCGACATGATTGTGAAAACAGGAAGTAAGATTGAGCCCGTTAAACATATCGAAGCCCATGTTTGTTGGCTTTCAGAAACGCCAATGTCAACTGCCCGCACTTATATTATTCGCCACACCACGCGCGAAAGTAAAGCCAAAGTTGGCACCATTAGCTATAAGATTGATGTTAATACGCTAGAGCAACAGCCCGCAACTGAGCTTAAAATGAACGACATTGCGCGCATTAATTTTAAACTGGCGCAACCGTTGATGGTGGATAGTTATACGCAAAACCGTGCGATTGGTGCGTTTATCGTCATTGATGAATCAACAAATAATACCGTTGGCGCGGGCATGATTGTATGATTGCCTGCAAATATTCTGCATTGACTGCGTTGTATTTCGCTTGCCTTACTAATCGTGCTGTCCGCGCTCTTGCGCCTTGTCACTACAGCTTTATGAATACAATCGCAAAATAAGTAAATTTCAAATAAAATAATGTTTTGGCTTAAAAAGCTGTAAAGGAATAAAAATGACTTATGTCGTCACCGAAAATTGTATTCAATGTAAATTTACTGATTGTGTAGATGTTTGCCCCGTCGATTGCTTTGTAGAAGGCCCAAACTTCTTAGCCATCAACCCAGATGAGTGTATAGATTGCACGCTGTGCGTTGCGGAGTGCCCTGCTGAGGCGATTTTTGCAGAAGATGATGTGCCAGCTGACCAACAAGAATTTATCGCGTTAAACGCACGCCTGGCTAAGCTCTGGCCTGTTATTACAAGCCGCAAACCCGGTCTGGAAGATGCTGATGCAATGAATGGCGTGCCAGGTAAGCTAGAGCTACTGATTGAATAATTTTACTTGAATAAAAAAGGAGGCTTTTGCCTCCTTTTTTATTATCTCTACACTAATAACTCTCACCGTCATCTCAATCTAATGTATAGCATGCTGATATTCTGAATATTAAAATTTAGCTATAATCAACAACATGGAAATGATTCAACAATTAGCACTTGCAGGCGGCCTTAGTTGGGCTAGCGGATTACGTTTATACCTGACTGTGTTTGCAGTGGGTTTGTTGGCAAAGTTTGGCTACATCGATTTACCTGCCGCCTTAGATATTTTAAGCAACCCAATTGTGCTTAGTGTGGCTGGAATTTTGGCTGTTATTGAATTTATGGCTGATAAAATCCCTTATGTTGATAGCGCTTGGGATGGAATTCAAACGTTTATTCGCATCCCCGCTGGCGCGCTGTTGGCGATGGGCGCGATTAACAGCAGCGATCCAATGATTGCCACCATCACTGCGCTACTTGGTGGCTCGCTTGCGGGCGCAACCCACGCCACTAAGGCTGGCAGCCGCGCACTGATTAACACCTCGCCAGAGCCTGCGAGTAATATTGCAGCTTCACTCAGCGAAGAAAGCATGTTACTCACGGGTGGTTGGCTGGTGTTTGCGCACCCTGCGGTGTTTATTGGCTTGTTGTGCGGGTTTATTGTGTTGCTATTTTGGTTATTGCCAAAATTATGGCGTGGCATCAAATCCGTGTTAAGCCATGTAGGAAAAATAAACAAGACGCAATGACAGCAGCATTGAAATACCTACAAAACTATCCTGTTGATTTACAAGATAAAATTCGCCAATTACAAACACAGAATACGCTGGGCAATTACATCACGGAGCGCTATCCGCAATCGCACTTTATTCAAACCGACAAAGCACTTTACGACTATTGCAACGACATTAAACAAACTTTTTTACGTAACGCCCCGTTATTAGACAAAGTAAATTACGATAATCGCTTAAGCATCGAGCACCACGCGCTTGGGCTCAATACCGCTATCTCGCGCGTGCAAGGTGGTAAATTAAAAGCCAAAAAAGAGCTTCGCATTTCTTCTTTTTTTAAGGCTGCGCCTGCCGAGTTTCTACGCATGATTGTAGTGCACGAGTTAGCGCATTTAAAAGAAAGAAATCACGACAAAGCGTTTTATCAACTGTGCCAATATATGGCGCCAGATTACCACCAGCTAGAGTTTGATTGCCGGGTATATTTAACCTGGAAGAATGTGTAAATCCTACATCAATTAGTAGCGTGCAAAATATTGTGCTCTGCAAGCCAGTATCTATGCGGCTTACATGGCATACAAATAATGAAGATTATAGTTTGGTATAAACAAATTAGCTTTTCCAGAGTTGCGTCTGGCGAATTGTCAGCCAACTTATTAGCCAAATAGCCAGCATGGTGCAGGCTAAACTAAATACGCTGCCCCACACCAAGGGCACGATAATGCCTGCAGAAACAGTTGAAAATAGCATTTGAGCAAATGCTTGCCCAGATGCTGCTGTACCGCGGATTTTAGG
>JANMBK010000283.1:0-2331 GCA_031360365.1 Methylophilaceae bacterium | reverse complement strand
TGTATCTAATTGGCTCCTCGACCTGGGCTCGAACCAGGGACACACGGATTAACAGTCCGTTGCTCTACCGGCTGAGCTATCGAGGAATCGGTAGGACTTGTGAAGGCGTGATAATACTGGCTTAGCGCTTTTTGGTCAATCGTTACGATGTATAATTTAAGCTTAAATCATGAAAAATTCTAAAAAAATCTTAATTGCTGCAGCCGTGGTTATTGGCTTACTGCTTATTTTGCCTTTTTTAATCCCTATGCAGACGTATTTGCGCCAAACGGAACGGATTTCAAGTGAAAAACTTGGCCAACCAGTTAGCATAAACTCGGCACATTTGCTCTTGCTTCCCCGCCCGCGTGTGGTTGCTGACGATATTGTGGTTGGAAAAAATCAAGAACTTAAAGTCGAAAGCTTGGTGGTGATTCCTACCATTGGCAGTTTATTTACTGCCACAAAAATAGTCGATTTAACTATTAGCAAGCCCGTACTTAAAAAAGCCGCGATAGATTTTATTTCTGCCTTAACGGCCAAAAAATCAGAGAGTAGCGAGGCGGCTGCAGTCAATATTCGTCATATTAAAATTGACGAGTTACAGCTGGTTTGGCCTGATTCGAAATATCCTGCCATGAATGTAGAGGCAACGCTAACAGGTGATAATAAGCTGGAATCTGCCACGCTAGAAACCGTTGATGGAAAATTTGAGGCGAAAGTAACGCCTAATGGCGATGAACAACTGATCATTGTTAAGGTTAATAAATGGACGATGCCAGTAGGTTTGCCTTTGCTAATTGATACGGCCAAACTTGAGATGCACCTTAAAGGCAGCAAGTTGGAGATACCCAAAATTGATGCTGCGCTTTATGGTGGAAAATTAACGGGCGATGCGGTGTTAAGTTGGCCAGAAAGTAAAGGAGTAAGGTCTTGGCGCATGAATGGTAAATTAGCAGTAGCTAATTTATCTGTGAAACAACCAAGTAGCATGGTAAGCAAGTCGGTTTATTTAAGTGGGCAGTTATTTGGAAACGGTAACTTTTCTGCTAAGGCAAAACAGCCAAGTCAGTTAGCGGATAATTTGCGCGCGGATTTTAAATTTAAAGTCAACAATGGTGTGTTGCACGGCCTAGATTTAGTGAAAGTAGCAAGTTTATTATTAAAGCAAAGCCAAAGCGGTGGCGAAACGCAGTTTGATGCTTTTTCTGGCTTACTAAATTATTCTGCTAAGCAATATCACTTGCGTGACCTCAAAATAAGCTCTGGTTTATTGGCTGCAACAGGGCAAGTGAAAGTAAAACCAAATAAAGCGCTAGATGGTGTTATGACAGTGGACGTAAAGAATAGTATGGGCTTGACTGGAATTCCTTTAGTTGTCTCTGGCACAGTTAGCAAGCCGGTGGTGTTGCCTTCAAAAGCCGCTTTAGCTGGCGCGATTGCGGGCACTGCGGTTTTAGGGCCAGGCGTTGGTACTAGTCTTGGTATAAAAGCAGCTGGCGCGCTAGACAAGGTAAAAGGCTTATTTGGGGGCGATAAATAACCGATAAGTAATCGTCATGATTATTTCAAGAAAGTAGGTGAACATGTTGAACATGTCTGTACCCTGGTGGGAGTTAATCGTCAGGGGGTTGGTGGTATATGTTTTTTTGATTGCACTGCTACGCCTAACCGGCAAACGCCAAATTGGCCAACTTTCACCGTTTGATTTGGTGTTGCTGCTTATTTTATCCAACGCCGTACAAAATTCGATGAATGCTGGGGATAATTCATTGGTTGGCGGCTTGATCTTGGCCACTACATTGGTTGTGGTCAATTATATTGTTGGATTGATTACGTTTAAAAGTAAAAAGCTAGAAGCTATTATTGAAGGTAGGCCACAGGTGATTATTCATCAAGGCAAGCTGTTTGAAGACGTGATGAATGAGGCAAAGTTAACGCGTCATGAGCTGGATTCTACCTTGCGGCAATCAGGCTACTTTGAGATTAAGGATGTTAAGTTAGCCATACTGGAAAATAATGGTAGCGTGACTGTGCAAGGCTACGACAAAAACTAACTATAATAAAAAGACCTTCTCGAAGGTCTTTTTATATTGCCATTAATTTATTACCTTTAGCGCCAGTTACTCAAGCGCTTAATTCAGGGCTTTTTCAATTCTATCCAGTGCGTTGCGTAAATTATCCATACTAGTTGCGAATGAAATGCGGAAATAACCCTCTGCGCCAAACGCACTGCCAGGTACCACAGCAACGTCAAAACTTTCTAATAAATACTCAGCAAATGCCATATCCGTTCCAGCACTTATTTTGCCAGATTTGTACAGGTTAGCAATCGCCACACGCGCATCGGGG
>JANMBK010000262.1:0-3660 GCA_031360365.1 Methylophilaceae bacterium | reverse complement strand
TTTTCTTGGCGGCAAACATCAATGGTGTCCAGCCACCATTGTCTTTGGCGTTCACTTGCGCGCCTTTGCTAATAAGTAAGCTGGCAACTTCCGCGCGGTTTTTGCGCGCAGCATACATTAGCGCAGTGATGCCGTTTTCGTCTTTGGCTTCAACATTGGCGCCACTATCTAGCATAGCTTTTACGGTAGGCACATCACCTTTGGATGCTGCGGTGAGTAGGTAGGTAATATCTGCCGCCAAGCTTAATTGAGTAGTTAATAACAAAAAGCAAATGACAATAAATTTTTTCAAAATTAGCCTTTTAATTTAATCGCTTGCAAAACCGCTTGGCCCATACCAGCGGGTGAGTTGGCCACCACGCAGCCTGCAAGTTCTAGTGCCTTAATTTTATCTTCGGCACGACCACTACCACCCGAGATAATCGCGCCCGCATGCCCCATGCGTTTGCCTGCTGGTGCGGTAAGGCCTGCAATATAGGCCGCCACTGGCTTAGTGACGTGGTGCTTAATGTAATCCGCCGCTGCTTCTTCATCGCTGCCACCAATTTCGCCCACCATGATAATCGCTTCAGTTTCAGGGTCATCCTCAAACATTGCTAAGCAATCAATAAAATTTAGACCTTTGATTGGGTCGCCGCCAATGCCCACGCAAGTGGTTTGGCCTAATCCTAACCCAGTAGTTTGATGCACCGCTTCATATGTGAGCGTGCCAGAGCGTGACACCACACCAACTTTTCCTCTTAAATGGATACTTCCGGGCATAATGCCAATTTTACATTCGTCAGGCGTGATAATGCCCGGGCAATTAGGCCCAATCAGCTTTACGCCATTGGCTTGTAGTGCACTTTTAATATTAAGTGCGGCCTTAACGTTGAGCATATCCAACACAGGAATGCCCTCAGTAATGCATACAATCAGCGCAATACCGGCATCGGCCGCTTCTAAAATAGAATCAGCTGCATATGCTGGCGGCACATAAATAACGCTGGCATTAGCTTTGGTATCGCGCACCGCGTCGCGCACGGTGTTGAATACAGGCAGGTTTAAATGCTGCAGGCCACCTTTACCTGGTGTGACGCCGCCAACCATTTTAGTGCCATAAGCCAATGCTTGCTCGCTATGAAACGTTCCTTGCTTGCCGGTAAAACCTTGGCAGATAACACGCGTATTTTTATCGACTAAAATACTCATGCTGTTGCCTTCACTGCTTGCTTTGCTGCATCAGTTAAGTTTTCTGCCGAGATAATATTTAAGCCACTATCACGCAACATTTGTTTGCCTAAATCCACATTAGTACCTTCTAAACGCACGATGACAGGAATCGACATACCCACTTCTTTCACCGCCGTAATTATGCCCTCGGCAATAATATCGCAGCGCATAATGCCGCCAAAAATATTCACCAAAATGGCTTTTACGTTGGCATCGGCCAAAATAATTTTAAAGGCTTTAGTCACAGTTTCTGCTGTTGCGCCACCGCCTACATCTAAAAAGTTGGCAGGCGCGCCGCCGTGCAGTTTAATTAAATCCATGGTGGCCATGGCAAGCCCAGCGCCATTCACCATGCAGCCAATATTGCCATTAAGCGCAATGTAGTTAATACCAGCTGCATGCGCCGCTGCTTCTTTAGCGTCTTCTTGACTTAAATCGCGCAGTTCGCTTAAAGTTTTTTGTCGGTAAAGTGCGTTGTCATCTATGCTCATTTTGCAATCTAGCGCGACCAATTTTCCGTCAGTCGTCACAATCAAAGGGTTGATTTCTAACAGCGCTAAATCATTTTCTTTAAATAATTTGTACAAACCTTTTAGCAACTTAGTAAATGCGGCAATTTGTTCGCCGCTTAGCGTTAACGCAAAGGCTAAATTGCGCGCTTGATAATCTACCAAACCATTCAATGGGTCGCACACCTCTTGCAGAATTTGTTCTGGATGATTGGCGGCAATTTCTTCAATATCCATGCCGCCCGCGCTGGATGCCACCACAACCACGCGCTCATGTGATCTATCCACTAACATCGATAAATATAGCTCACGCGCAATCGGCAGCGTTTCTTCTACCAGCACTTGGCTGACCTGTTGCCCATCGGGCGCGTTTTGATAGGTGACTAAAGTTTTGCCCAATAGATTATTGGCATAAGCTTCAACCTCTGCAAGCGATTTTACCAACTTAACACCGCCCGCTTTGCCGCGTCCACCTGCGTGAATTTGCGCTTTCACTACATAAGCGTTTGATTCAATATTTTTTGCAGCAGCTACTGCAGCAGCTGCATCGCCAGCCACCACACCAATGGGCGTTGGCAGGTCATATTGCTTTAGTAAAATTTTGGCTTGATATTCGTGTAGATTCATTTTAAAGTGGGGTTTAGAATTAGATTTATTTAATTTTATTTATAAATGATATTTTCGCGCAAAACAGGCCGCGAAGCTAGTAAAACAACAATGCTAGTAAAACCAACAATATAGGATACACGATGACAACTGCATCTCAAACATTACGTGAAGTCACTGGTATGGGGTTTAGCCATGCCAGCTTAAAAGATTCTGCTTTAATTATGGTGGATTGCCAAAATACCTATCGGCGTGGTGTGATGCAACTCACCAATATAGAGCCAGCGATTTTAGAGGCGCAAAAATTACTTACTATGGCGCGCGATTTAAAAATTCCTGTAATTCATATTCAGCATGATGCAGGCGTGGGCACACCGTATGACGTGACGACAGAAATTGGTGCCATTTCAGACGAAGTTGCGCCTAAAAATGGTGAGGCGGTGGTGGTTAAAAATTACCCTAATTCATTTTGGCACACCAATTTAGAAGCGCAATTAAAAGCTTTGGGAATTGAAAATATGGTGCTGGCAGGTTTTATGACGCATGTTTGCATTGACTCAACAGCGCGTGGTGCATTTAATTTGGGCTTTAAACCCACTGTTATTGCTAGTGCTTGCGCCACCCGCAGCTTAATTGGCCCTAAAGGCAAAGTGATTGAAGCGCAAACCATGCATGATAGTGCACTGGCCGCTGTGCGAGATTTATTTGCGGTGGTGCTGGATGACGTGGCGAGCTTGAAGACTTAACTTTGGTTATTTAATGTTCGATATGTTTAGCGTTAGGGCTAATGAAAAACATTACTGAATATAGATATATCATAGTTGAGCTGTTTGATGGAACGCGTGAGAACTCTCGCCACAAAATCCGTGCTCGACCTTTACCCAATCAATGGGCTAGCCCAGCAGTTCGGGTTGAGTTTCCGTCTGGTTTCCGAATCAGGCAAAATATTGAACAACTATATAAAATCAGAGCGAAGTTCAAAAATACAAAACTAGCACCACAACTTTTCACATATCGCGATTGGGAACCCATTCTTATCAATGTCGAAGAGGCGCGTCTATTTATTGAAGCCAAACAGTGGTGGATATGTTAAGTTTAATGGGGTGGGCAATTAATTGCTCACCCTTCTAGCATTTATAAATCTTGCTCCCACGCATTGCCATACACCTTGCCGTTGCGGCTTAACCAAAACATTTGATACATGCTGGTAAACCACATAAAAGTAGACGCCAAGCTATAACCAATGCCGCCGATGATGGTGAACCAAGCAAAACTAGGGCTCAATTTAGTTAACCACCAAGACAATATGTCGATAATTAAAAAGCCAAATGGA
>JANMBK010000242.1:0-3501 GCA_031360365.1 Methylophilaceae bacterium | reverse complement strand
ATTACTGCGCTGTTTATGGGTTTTCTCGGCATTATCCAAAACGACATCAAGCGTGTGGTGGCTTACTCTACACTGTCACAATTGGGCTATATGACAGTGGCGCTAGGCGCATCGGCGTATTCAGTCGCAATTTTTCACTTGATGACGCATGCATTCTTTAAAGCATTGCTGTTTTTGGGCGCAGGTGCGGTGATTATGGGCATGCACCACGATCAAGATATTCGTAATATGGGCAACTTGAAAAAGTATATGCCTGTGACTTGGATTACTTCGCTGATTGGTTCGTTGGCGCTGATTGGCACTCCATTTTTTGCAGGCTTTTACTCGAAAGACAGCATTATTGAGGCGGTTAAATTTTCTCACATTGCTGGTAGTAACTTTGCTTATTTTGCAGTGCTGGTAGGCGTATTTGTGACTGCATTTTACTCATTTAGAATGTATTTTTTAGTGTTTCACGGCAGAGAAAAATGGCGTGAGACTAATCATCACAACAGTCACGCACACGACGATAATGCTCAAAATTCACATCACGGTCTAAGTGCTTCAGATAACCCGCATGAGCCAGGTTGGGTGGTTAAAGCACCGTTGATTTTACTGGCGATTCCTTCAGTATTTATTGGCTATTTGTGTATAGAGTCGATGTTGTATGGCCACTTCTTCAGCGGTGCCATTGTGGTCGACAGTGCTAGCCACCCAGCAATGACGAACTTGGCGCAGCATTATGCCGAGAAATTACATAGCCCAGCTGGCATGGCGCTGCATGGCTTTTTAACACTACCATTTTTATTAGCGGCTTTAGGTGTAGGTCTAGCATGGTTTTTTTATACCAAACGGCCCGATATTCCTGCCAGCATTCAGCAAAAATTTAGCGGTATTTACACAATTTTAGACAATAAATATGGCTTCGATAGTTTTAATGAGAGCGTATTTGCCGGCGGCGCGCGATTGATTGGCGATAAGCTTTGGAAGATTGGCGATGTGCAAATGATTGATGGCGCCTTGGTGAACGGCTTGGCTAGATTGGTTGGGCGTATTTCGCAAAAAGTGCGACATTTGCAATCTGGGCTTATTTATCACTATGCGTTCGCCATGATTATTGGCGTATTTTTGTTTCTCACTTTCTTTATCAAAATCAATTAAATGTTAGCTAACTATATTTCAAGCCATGTCCTAAGCATTTCTATATGGCTGCCGATATTGGCGGGCATCGTGGTGTTATTACTAGGTGGCGACAACAAGCCTAGCTTTACGCGCTGGTTGGGTTTGGCGGCTAGTGTATTAGCTTTTATTGCCACACTACCACTGTATTTTGATTACGATTTTTCTCAGGGCGCTTTTCAGTTTCAGGAAATGGCGGCTTGGATTCCAGCCTTTAATGTCAATTATCACCTTGGTGTCGATGGCATTGCCGCACCGTTAATATTGCTGACCAGCTTTACAACGGTAATTGTGGTGATTGCCGCTTGGGAAGTGATCACCAAAAATATCGCGCAATATATGGCAGCATTTCTCATCATGAGCGGCCTCATGATAGGCGTATTTAGTGCGCTTGATGGCTTGTTGTACTACGTGTTTTGGGAGGCAATGCTCATTCCCATGTTTTTGGTCATCGGCATTTGGGGTGGCGAAAATCGAGTCTATGCCACCATTAAATTTTTCTTGTACACGTTGCTAGGCTCGTTGTTGATGCTGGTTGCATTTATCTATTTGTATCACCAAACAGGTAGCTTTGCCATTTTGGATTACTACAAACTGCCAATACCTTTAAATACGCAAATTTTAATATTCTTAGCGTTTTTTATGGCGTTTGCTGTGAAAATTCCTATGTGGCCAGTGCACACTTGGCTGCCCGATGCGCACGTGGAAGCACCAACAGGCGGTTCTGTGGTGCTGGCGGCGATTATGCTCAAGCTGGGCGGTTATAGCTTTTTACGTTTCGCCATGCCGATTGCACCCGATGCTGCGCATTACTTATCTGGCTTCATGATTACCTTGTCTTTAATCGCTATCGTTTATATTGCGCTGGTCGCGCTGGTGCAAAAAGATATGAAAAAACTCATCGCTTACTCTTCTATCTCGCACATGGGTTTTGTCACTTTAGGCTTTTTTATCTTCAGCCAATTGGGGCTGGAAGGTGCGATTGTACAAATGATTTCACATGGCTTTATTTCTGCTGCCATGTTCTTGTGCGTCGGTGTGCTGTACGATCGCATGCACAGCCGTAACATTGCCGATTACGGCGGCGTGGTCAACACCATGCCAATGTTTACTGCATTTGCAGTGTTATTTGCGATGGCGAATAGCGGGCTACCAGGCACATCAGGTTTTGTGGGCGAGTTTATGGTGATTTTGGCGGCGGTTAAATTTAATTTTTGGGTGGCATTTTTAGCCGCAACCACGCTGATATCTGGCGCGGCGTATACGCTTTGGATGATTAAACGCGTATTTTATGGTGAAATTGCCAACAAACACGTAGCAGAACTAAAGGATCTAAACCGCCGTGAATTTTTGATTATGGCTATTTTGGCTGTGATGGTGATTGGCTTAGGCGTTTATCCAAAAATCATTACCGATTTTACTCATGTTAGCGCAGCGCAGTGGTTAAGCCATATGGCGGTGAGCAAGTTGCCGATAGCAGGTTTATAGAAAATGGAATATATACAAGCTGATTTAATTACTGTTTTACCTGAATTAACCGTGCTTACTATGGCTATGTTTATTTTGTTGGCTGATTTATTTTTAAAACCCAGCAATAGAATGGTTGTATATGTGCTGGCGCAGGCCACTTTATTGATGGCAGCTTACTTTACTATTAGCACACATACACCCACCGTGGGCTATGCCTTCACTGGTATGTTTGTAGATGACCCGTTGGCAGATGTGCTTAAGCTGATGATACTGCTGGGCACTGTAATGATGTTTGTATACACGCGGCAATATATGCAGCTGCGCGGCATGTTTCGCGGCGAATATTATGCACTAGTGTTGTTTGCAGTGCTGGGCATGATGGTGATGGTGTCTGGGCAAAGTATGCTGACCATTTATATGGGCTTAGAGCTGCTTTCCCTGTGCTTGTATTCGCTAGTTGCGCTCGATAGAGACAACGCAAAATCCTCAGAAGCGGCCATGAAATACTTTGTGCTAGGCGCGTTGGCATCGGGCATGCTGTTGTATGGCATGAGCATGATTTACGGCATGACAGGTAGCCTAAATATTGCAGAAATTAGCAGTACGCTACAAGATAGCAATACCAAAAACCCTGTATTAATTTTAGGCTTAGTGTTTATTGTGGCGGGCTTAGCATTTAAGTTTGGTGCGGTGCCGTTTCAAATGTGGGTGCCCGATGTGTATCAAGGCGCGCCGACAAGTATCACTTTGCTAATTGGTTCAGTGCCAAAATTTGCTGCTTTTGCTATTGCCATTCGCTTACTTGCGCAAGGCTTGCATCCGCTCACGGCAGATTGGCAAGATATGTTACTCATCATGGCAGTGCTTTCTATT
>JANMBK010000181.1:0-8108 GCA_031360365.1 Methylophilaceae bacterium | reverse complement strand
GGCCAACAAGTTCGCCAGTTGGGCGGGTAATACTATAGAAATGCGCGTTTTCGTGCCAAGTGGGCGATTCGGTTTTTTGTACAAATACGCCAAAAATGGTTTCGATGACTTTAAACAAACCCGCCATCACTTTGGCTTCTGGAAAGTATTGCTTTACCTCTAAATCAGAAAACGCATATTTATCTTCACGTAGTTTTTCTGAAACGTAAGAAACATCCCACGCTTGCATGTCGTTAATGCCTAATTTTTTGGCGTAATCGGTTAACTCCAGCATATCTTGCGCCGCATAAGGTTTGGCTTTACTGGCTAAATTCTGCAAAAACTCAATCACTTGTTTGGGCGTATCGGCCATTTTGGTGGCTAGCGATAGCTCGGCAAAGTTGTTAAAACCTAATAATTTGGCTTCCTCAAGCTTCAATTTAAGTAACTGCGTAATAATTGGCGTATTATCAAATTCGGTTTTGCCGAATTCTGAAGCGCGTGTAGCATAAGCGCGATACAATGTTTCGCGAAGTGCACGGTTATCGGCATATTGCAGCGCGGGCAAATAGCTGGGGAAGTGCAGAGTGAATTTATAACCATCTTTGCCATCACTTTTTGCAGCTTCTTCAGCTGCTTGGAGCACATCTTCTGGGATGCCCGTGAGTTTTGCTTTGTCCACTTCATAAAGCGCATATTCATTAGTGGTGTCCAGCACATTTTCTTCAAACTTACTGGACAGTTTTGATAACTCTTCGCTAATGGCTTTAAAGCGCGCCTTTTGTTTAATAGGCAATTCTGCACCGCCTAGTTTAAAATCACGCACTTCGTTAGTAATAATTTTCTGTTGCGCTGTGTTTAGTTTGGCAAAATCTGCGCTGGTATGAATTGCCTTGTACTTCGCGTAAAGTCTCTCATCTTGCGCTAAATCACTGTAAAAATCGGTTAACTTCGCTAAATTGGTATTATAAGCTTCGCGCAATTCTGGGCTATTGACCACTGCGTTCATGTGGCCTACTTGGCTCCAAGCGCGGCTAATTTTTTCGTCCAAATCCTCCAGCTTTAAAGCAAAGCCATGCCAAGAAGGAGCGTCCTTATTGGTCGCCAAAGCATCAATTATTATTTTACCCTCACTTAAAAGCGCATCTAAAGCGGGGGAAACGTGTTCTGGTTTAATCTCGTTAAATTTAGGCAGGCCTGCCAAGTATAACAATGGGTTTGAAGCGTACAACAATGGATTTGACACAAAAATCTCTCTTAATAATGAGTTAATTAATCTTAAAAGCTTAGTTCAGTTGCCTTAAACACCTAATTGAATAGTCTTAAACACTTAGCTTAATAACCTTAAACATAGCGGATAGCGATAAAGCTCGCCCTTGCTAGTAGCAATGGCGGCGATTATGCAAAATACAATATTCAATATCCAAATAATGGGAATTAATATAAATCCGATTAAAATCCACACTAAAATACTGGCAGCAAACATAGCCAGCGTCATAGTGATTTGAAAATTTAACGCTTCTTTGGCTTGATCACCCAAGTATGCGCTGTCGTCTTTTTTGAGTATCCAAACAATTAGCGCTGGAATAAACCAAAAAACAGTACCAGCCAAATGTGTGATGGTGGCAATATTTTTATCGTCGCTACTTGGTGCAGCATTATCGGTTTGAATTTCGTTTTCAATTTGGTCGGCCATGGCGGTTCCTTTTCTATTAATATTGATTACACTTTATAATTGATTAAACACTACGATTGATTAAATTTAGCAACAAGTGGTTCAATTTTTTCTAAATCACTATAACTAAGCACTTTACGGGCATGGCTATTTAGCTTAACCATTTGGCTGCGCAAAATTTGCTGCTTAACACTTAGCACGTTAGAAGGATGCATTGAAAGTTGGCGTAATCCCATACCAATCAACAATTTAGTTAGTTTGGCGTCGCCCGCCATCTCACCACACACCGCTACGCTTTTACCTAATTTTGCACCTGCTTTAATGGTGATGGAAATGAGTTTTAATACCGATGGGTGCAGCGGGTTATATAAATGCGCCACTGCATCATCGGTGCGGTCAATCGCTAACGTATATTGAATCAAATCATTGGTGCCTATGGATAAAAAATCTAACTCTTTGGCAAACGCTTCCGCATTAATGGCAGCAGCAGGTACTTCTATCATGCCGCCTAAGGCAATGTTTTCGTTAAACGGAATATTCTGTTTACGCAAAGATAATTTTGCACGTTCTAGCAATAATTTTGTTTGCCGCAACTCAGACAAGGTAGAAAGCATAGGGATGAGTATTTTAACATTGCCGTAATGTGAGGCGCGTAACAGCGCCCGCAATTGCGTGTGAAAAATTTGTGGTTCAGATAAACACAGCCGCACTGCGCGCAGCCCCAATGCAGGATTTGCACAATCAGAAACCGAGTCAGGATTCATTTGTTTGTCTGCGCCCAAGTCTAATGTGCGAATCGTTACAGGTAAGCCACCCATGGCCTCAGCCACTTGCCTATAGGCTTTAAACTGTTCTTCTTCATTGGGCATTTCGCGTTTGTTCATAAACAAAAACTCGGTGCGGTAAAGTCCTATGCCGGTTGCGCCAGAAGCCTTTACTGCCGCCACATCTTCTGGCACCTCAATATTGGCTTGCAGTTCAATCGCTGTGCCACACATAGTGATAGCTTTGGTGGATTTGATACGTTTTAGTTTTTGTTGCTCCAGCTCAAATTGCTCTTGGCGTAACTTGTATTCGGCCAAAATTTCTGCTGACGGGTTGGCAATAACAACACCCAGTGTGCCATCCACAATAATCAACTCGCCATCGTTAATTAAATCGCGTGCACGTTGCAAGGCAACGATGGACGGGATATTCAGGCTGCGCGCTAAAATGGCGGTGTGCGAGGTGACGCCACCAACATCGGTAATAAATGCAGCAAAGTTGTGCTGCTTAAATTGAATCGCATCGGCAGGTGAAATATCGTGCGCGACCAATATAATGGCATTTTCATTTTGTTTGATTGCCGTTTGGCCTGGCGCTGGATGGCCTAACAGTACCTTAATTACCCGCTCCACCACTTGCACCACGTCATGCTGGCGTTCACGCAGGTAGGCATCTTCTATTGCTTCAAACTGCTCAACAATATCATCCATTTGCTGTTTAATCGCCCACTCAGCATTGCAATACTCTTTGCGGATAATATCTTTTGGTACTTCAGATAAAGATTTGTCGGCCAGCATCATTAAATGCGTGCCAATAAATGCACTTAGCTCAGCAGGCGCATTTTTAGAGAGTGAATTGCGAATAATTTCTAAATCTTTTTTTACCGTGTTGATTGCGTTTTCAAAGCGCTTAATTTCGTTGTCAATCAAATGCTGCGGCAGTTGATAATGCACCACCTCTAGTAAGGCATTTGAAACCAAATGCGCGCGGCCTATGGCAATGCCGCTAGATACACCTATGCCGTGCATGCTAAAGCTAGATTGCGCGTTTGAAATTGGGCCAAGTTTTGCGTGTTTTGGCAGCAACTTATTCGCCCTCGCCAAAATAGTCATTAATCAAGGTTTGTAGCGCTGCCATGGCTTCAACTTCATCTGTACCATTCGCCTCTAAGCCAATAAAACTGCCCTTACCAGCCGCCAGCATCATCACGCCCATAATGCTTTTGGCGTTTACTTTGCGGCCATTTTTTTCTATCCATATTTCGCTATTAAATTGGCTAGCAGTTTGCGTGAGTTTGCTGCTGGCGCGCGCATGCAGGCCAAGTTTGTTGATAATTTCCATGTCTAATTTAAGCATAGTGCTGTTGCATCATGTCGAAGACCTGTCAGGGTGATCGCAACCGGTTTTAGTAAAATGCACAACGCCATCGCGCCCGCCACTAACCGCTTTGGCTAAGCATATTTTCATCGATTTATCGCGATAATTAAGCACGCGTACTAGCATGGGTAAATTTACGCCGGCCACGCCTTCTACATGGCTGGGTGAAAGTAATTTTGTGACTAAATTGCACGGCGTGGCGCCATACATATCAGAAAGCACAATCACGCCTTCGCCAGTATTCAGGCTTTCTAGCACTTTTTGCGCTTTGGGCAGCAAATCCGTGGGGTCATCATCGGTACCTACTGCAAAATAAGCCAATTGTGGCGGCGTTTTACCAAGTACATGGCTGGCGCAATGAATCAGGCTTTCACCCAAATTGCCATGCGCAATAATTAAAATACCTATCATGTTGCATTACCTTTTAACTAATAATTCAATTCAATTCACTTAATCAAGCTCGCGTTAATAATTCAATCAGTCAAGCTCACGATGTCTAATCATCACTTGTTGTTTTTGTTGCTTAAAGTGGGCACTTAACTGCTCTACAAAATATACCGATCTGTGCTGGCCGCCAGTGCAACCAATGGTTACAGTTAAGTAGCTGCGGTTATCTTGCACAAAGCTCGGCAGCCATTTTTCTATGTAGTTTTGAATATCTGCCAGCATTTCATTCACGTTAGCTTCACGTTGTAAAAATGCCTGCACAAGGGCATCTTTGCCTGTTAATGGCTTTAATATGGGGTCGTAATGTGGGTTAGGCAAGCTGCGTACATCAAACACAAAATCGGCATCAAGCGGGATACCATTTTTAAAACCAAACGAGGTAAACAGTAGCACCAAACCATTGCTTTTAGCTGTTTCATCCGCTTTTAAAATCAGCTCACGAATATAGCTTCGCAGCGTGTTGGCGCTTAAATTACTAGTATCTATATGGTGGCCGATGCCGACTAAGCCCGCCAGTAGTTCACGTTCGTGCAAAATACTTTCTGCCAGCGTGGTGTTAGCATTGCTTAACGGATGCTTGCGCCGCGTTTCAGAAAAACGTTTTACCAAGGTTTCCACTGAAGATTCTAAAAATAATACTTCAACAGCAATATCACTATTTTTAAGCATCTCCACCGCATTAGGCAAGGCTTCTAGCGCTGCACTACGACTATCAATACTAATCGCAACTTTGTGTTGGCTGACGGAATCAAGATGGTGCGAAATTTGCGGTAACAGCGTGGCAGGCAGGTTATCAATACAGTAATAGCCGCTGTCTTCTAACACACGCAGCGCAATACTTTTGCCAGAGCCAGAAAGCCCCGTAATGATGATGAGTTGCAAAATCTAAACCTTTTTCTTACTAACAGATTTGACTAATATATTAGGTTTAGCTTTTTTTTGCATCATTTGTTTTTGACGCTTAGAAAATTGTTGCGTTGCATTCACGCCGCGCAATAGCAAAATATGGTTGCGTACAGCCACCTCTACCAGCACCGCAATATTGCGACCTGCGGCAATGGGGATGACCACTTTGCAAATGGGCACATCTAATATACTTTCATGCTGCATTTTTACGTTGAGTCTATCCAGCTCTTGCGGTTTTAGTAAATCGGCCAATTCAAGCTGAATAATCAAATCCAGCGGCTTGGTTGGCTTGACTGAATTATCGCCAAACAGCGCACGAATGTTTAATATGCCTAAGCCACGCACTTCTAAAAAATCTTGTAACAGGGCAGGGCAACGGCCTTCAATGCGTTCTGGCGAAATGCGATAAAAGTCCACAATATCATCGGCAATTAAGCGATGGCCGCGCGTGATTAATTCTAAAGCCAGTTCACTCTTACCAATCGCCGCATTGCCTTTAATCAACACGCCAAAGCCCTGTACCTCAATAAACACGCCATGCAGGTTTGTGGTTTCAGCCATGGCTTGTGTTAGATAATGGCTCAACAAATCCATCAGTTGTGGGCTTTGCATGGGCGATGTAAACAGCGGCGTATTAAAACTGTTGGCCGCACTGATGAGTTCTTTGGGTGGTTTTTCGCCATTGGCAATGACGACTGCGGCTAAATCGGTGGAGTATAAATTGGTAATGGCTTGTTGCATGGCGATGATGCTTAAAGACCGCAAATAATCCATCTCTGCACACCCCAATACTTGCACACGGTTGGGGTGCACAAAATTTAGATGACCGATTAACGCCAATGACGGCTTAGTAACTTGCTGAGAATTGAGTTGGTTGTCACCGCCATCAAGCCCAGCAACCCAGTTGAGTTTAAGCTTGAGGCGGGTTTCTTTATATAGTTTGGCTACGTCTATTTTAGCCATAAAAATTAAAGTTTCGTTGCAATGCGTTGTTACCCATAAAAAAATCTTCGCTTACATAATAAAACATATGCTGCGCTAAATTTTTTTACTTGCGCCTAGCATTGCTTAGAAACTTTAATTTTATTATTAGCTAAGGTTAATTAACAGTTGGATTCTGCTCAATAATTGGATGCTGCTCGATGCTTTGATGCTTCACCGCACCGTTGGTTTTGTGGTGGCTGCCCTGCTTTTCTTTGTGTTTCATTACTTGGCGGTTCAATTTATCCGTCAGCATATCAATCGCGCTATACATATTTTCATCGATGCACTCGGCATGTAAATCGTTGCCTGGCACGTGCAATGTAGCCTCTACCTTTTGGGCGAGCTTTTCTACACTCATGGTAACTTTCACGTCTATCACATGATCAAAGTGATTACGGATTCTTATTAATTTGCTTTGCACATATTCACGCATTGCAGGAGTAATTTCTAAGTGATGCCCTGTTAACTGTAAATTCATAACTTGCTCCTTATTGAAATTGTCCGCCAAAATTTTCATCCAAATAAGTTAGGAGGAAAATCTTAATTGACAATTTTAGTGTACACCTTTGGCAACGCAGTGCAACTAGCCAAGTGGGCTATTTATGTAAATTTGCACAGTATTTCTTAAATAAATTATTACGAGAAAAAACAGCATGCCTGCAGGGCTCATGGATATTGGCTTGCAGACCTGCTTATCTATGCTTTAAATTTGTATGATTACAGTGCTTGAAAAACTTACAGCGATTTACGCAAATTAGCAGGTGGAATATTCAGCGATTCCCGATATTTAGCGATGGTTCTACGTGCGACGACAATACCTTGCTTAGATAATATGTCGCTAAACTGGCTGTCTGACAGTGGTTTTTTAATATTTTCTTCTGCCACCATTTGTTTAATCAGCGCACGTATGGCGGTGGCCGAACACTCACCACCAGCATCGGTGGCGACATGGCTGCCAAAAAAGTATTTCAGCTCGAACACGCCACGCGGGGTGAGCATGTATTTGTGCGTGGTGACTCTAGAAATTGTAGATTCGTGCAACTCAAGCTCTTCAGCAATCTCGCGCAGTACTAATGGGCGCATGGCAATTTCGCCATGCTCAAAAAAGTTGCGTTGACGGTCTACTATCGCCTGCGAAACGCGCAAAATGGTGGAGAAGCGTTGCTGAATATTTTTAATCATCCATTTGGCTTCTTGCATTTGCGTTTGCAAATATTGGCTAGAGTTTTCGCGGTTGCGCTTTAAAATATCCGCATACATTTGATTAATGCGCAGCTTCGGCACTACGCCATCATTCAGCGTGGCTATCCATATGCCTTTTACTTTTTTAATGAGCACTTCATGCTGGATAAAATGGTCGCGATCTAGCAGCGCATAATCACTGCCTGGGCGCGGATTTTGCTGCTTAATTAAGCATTGCGCGCCTTTTAGCACGGCTTCATCGCAATTGAGCAGCTTGCGTAATTTGACAAAATCTTTATTGGCCAATACCGCCAAATGCTGGCTGACAATTTTTTTGGCGATTTCTAAATAGTCAGTATCGGCATGTAACAAGTTAAGTTGCAACAAAATACATTCTTGCAAATTGGTGGCGCCTATGCCCGCTGGCTCTAGACTTTGTATCAGTTTAAGTGCGGTTTGCAGCTCTACCAGTTCAATTTCCAGCTCTAACGGCAGCTCTTCTACAAGCTCTTCTAATGATGTCTCTAAATAGCCATCTTCATTAATGCTATCTATCAATAAAAATATTAAATTATGGTCACGCTCTGAGAGTGGCATCAATTTAAGTTGGCTCAGCAAATGGTCGCGCAAGCTTTCTGCCACCACTTCTTGACGAGAATAATCGCCATCGTCGTCACCATCGTTACCTTGGCGGCTGCCTTCATCCCAGTTGCTGGCGCTGCCATATTCATCGTAATTTTCATCAAAATCGGTGGCAGAAAAATCTTCTTTTAAGTCTTGGGTTTCTGCGGGA
>JANMBK010000135.1:0-3175 GCA_031360365.1 Methylophilaceae bacterium | reverse complement strand
AGCTTTAGCGAACAGCTCGTTGGCACTAGCACTCAAAGCCGTTAAACTGAACAACAATACTACTATTTTAATGATGGCTAATTTATACATGGCTAACACCTAAAAAATCTAGTTCATTGGTTGCCTATTTTGCTATGTAACTAGCTAATTTAGCAATGCGCATGCTGGCGGGCGGGTGCGAATCGTAAAATGCAGAATGCAGCGGATCGGGCGTTAGGGTAGAGGCATTATCGCGATACAATTTTACCAGCGCCTCCACTAAGTGTTTGGCGTTAGCGTGTTTGGCTGCATAATCATCGGCCTCAAATTCATTTTTGCGTGAATAACTAGCCATGATTGGGCGCAAAATAAACAAAAATACTGGAGACACCAATAAAAATAGCATCAAAGCCATGTAATTGCTGGGGGTGGTGACGCCCAAGCCGTTATAAAACCAAGCTTGATTAGTGAGCCATCCCAGTAAAGCTAATCCTAAAAAGCTCATAAAAAACAGCATTGCAATACGCTTAATCACATGATGATGTTTAAAATGGCCAAGTTCATGCGCGAGTACAGCTTCAATTTCTTCAGCATTTAGTCTGCTCAGTAGCGTATCAAAAAACACCACGCGTTTGCTGCTGCCAAAGCCAGTAAAATAAGCATTGCCGTGGCTGCTACGTGCTGAGCCATCCATCACGAACAAACCTTGCGATTTAAAGCCACATTTAGTTAACAGCGCCTCAATGCGTGATTTCAAACTTTCGTCCGCCAACGGCGTAAATTTATTAAACAGTGGCGCAATAAAAGTAGGGTAGACCGCTAGCATGACAATATTAAACACGCTCCAAACCACCCATAAATAAAACCACCAATATTGTCCAGCGCTTTGCATTAGCCATAGTGCAGCAAACAATAGAGGTGCCCCCAGCGCAATACCGACAACACTGTGTTTAACTAAATCACTAAAAAACATGTTGGGCGTCATTTTATTAAAACCAAATTTCTCATCCACACTGAAAGTTTTGTAATATTCAAATGGAATATCAATAAGCGCACTAACCAGCATAGCGCTACAAATCACTAGGGCACCACGTATAATTTCAGCATTTGGTAGCAGGTTGCGCCACGCATCATCTAACCATTGCAAGCCTCCTCCAAGTGTAAAAACTAATAGCAATAAGGCTTGAAAGACGACTTCGGTTAGAGCGAGTTTGGTTTTTGCGCTAGAGTAATCTGCCGCTTTTTGGTGTGATTCTAAAGAAATATCTGCCGAAAAGGCAGCTGGGACTTGCGCACGATTGGCTTGCACATATGCAACTTGACGCGATCCTAACCATAATCTAGTCAGTGTGGTGGCAATGAGCAAGCCAATAAAAACAAAAGTAAGTGTAGATGCCATGTTGCCCCTAAGTATTAAATCAGCTATTTAAGTTAAAATGCTTTAATTAATGTGTAATATTCTGAAGCATTTACAGGTGTTTGGTTCACCTGCATTGCTGTAAACCTTTATTTTAATGGAAATCATGATGAATGCAGTCAGCAACAACACGAATAATGAAAATTTAATTTGGCTAGATATGGAAATGAGCGGGCTTTTGCCTGATAGTGACCGTATTTTAGAGCTTGCGGCAGTGGTGACAGATGCGGAATTGAACGTGCTGGGCGAGTCGCCAGTGTTGGTGATACACCAAGCTGATGCTGTGTTAGATGGCATGGATGCTTGGAATAAGGGTACGCATGGTCGCAGCGGTTTAATTGATAAAGTTAAATCTTCAACTTTAGATGAGACAACGGCAACCGAGCAAATGATTGCATTCTTGAAGCAACATGTACCAGCCGGAAAATCGCCCATGTGTGGCAATTCTATTTGCCAGGACAGACGCTTTATGGCACGCTATATGCCTGATTTAGAGGCCTATTTTCATTATCGCAACTTGGATGTCAGTGTATTCAAAGAGCTGGCACGTCGTTGGAAACCGACTATTTATTCAGGCTTTAAAAAAGCCAGCAAGCATGAAGCCTTAGCAGATATTTATGAATCGATAGATGAGCTTAAGTATTATCGTGAGCACTTTATTGTGAAGTGATAAATTTATTGTTTGGGCGAATTGCTGCGTAGGGCGGTGCTCGCAGCCTCGCTGTACAAACGCGTACTATCTCAGCTGCTGTGCTCCGTCCGCCTTGCACTTCATCCCAAACAATCAATTTATAAGCAGTAATTATGAATAAAAAAAGGGGCACAACACATTCGGCGTTGCACCCCCTAGGGAGGAGAAGTTAGCTTTGGAGAAGCTTAATTAGTAATAAGCATCAAGCATGCCAACTTTAAATTTAGTTTTGTGCAAGCGTTTTTTCGTATAGTGCCAAGTAGTCAATCGCCCTAGAATCCCAGCCGATGGCACTTTGCATGCCATTTTTCTGAATTTTGCGCCAAATTTTTTTATCTTTCCATAATTCCAAAGCGCGCTCAATAGTGACCATAAGTGATAGCGTACTAACATTTTTTACCACAAAGCCCGTGGCCAAATTGTGCTTTAGTGAAAGCTCATTACTATCACACACAGAATCTGCCAACCCGCCTGTTAACGAGACTACAGGCGGTGTGCCGTAAGCCAAGCCATACAATTGGTTTAAGCCGCAGGGCTCAAAACGGGATGGCATAATAAACATATCGCAGCCTGCCATGATGTTGTGTGACAAGTGTTCGTGGTAACCCGTATTCATGCTCACTAATGCGGGATAACGCTCTGCTAGATTGTTAAATTGTGCCTCAAGTACTTTATCTCCACTGCCTAAAATAGCAAATTGGCAGCCTTGTTTAATTAATTTAGGCATGATTTCGGGTAATAAATCTAAACCTTTTTGGTGGGTCAATCGGCTTACCACGCCCAATAACGGTGCATCTGCATCAATTTGCAGCCCCAGTTGTTGTTGCAAAGCATGCTTAACCGCTTTTTTACCCGTAATACGCGCGCTGCTATAATTTTTAGGCAAGTGCACATCGGTGGCGGGGCTCCATTCTTCTGCATCAATGCCGTTTAAAATGCCCGTTAAGTCTTTGCTGCGCGTTTTTAATAGGCCTTGCAAGCCAAAGCCAAACTTTTCGGTTTGAATTTCATGTGCATAGTTAGGGCTCACAGTGCTCAATTTGTCGGCATAAAAAAGCCCTGCTTTTAAAAAAGACAGCTTGTCAAAA
>JANMBK010000132.1:0-1645 GCA_031360365.1 Methylophilaceae bacterium | reverse complement strand
CTACAATTTCTGCAATTTGGTGCACATTGTGATAATGCAAACCGTGGCCAGCATTCACTACCAAGCCAAGTTTTACTGCATGTGCAATGGCCAATTTAACGCGCGCAAGTTCTGCCGCTTTGTCATGTTCCGTTTCAGCATCGGCAAAAGCGCCAGTATGAATCTCCACCACAGGCGCACCAGCATTTTTAGAGGCATCAATTTGCGCAATATCTGGTCCAATAAATAGAGATACTCGAATGCCGTGGCTGGTTAATTTTTCACATGCCGCTTTTACTTTATCAAAATGTGTAATCACATCTAAACCGCCTTCTGGGGTGCGTTCTTCGCGCCGCTCTGGCACTAAGCACACATCTTGCGGCTTTACTTGGCAAGCAATACCAATCATTTCATCGGTGACGGCGCATTCCAAGTTCATCTTGGTTTGCAGCAGCGGGCGTAGCGCAAAAATATCGGCATCTTGCATATGGCGGCGATCTTCACGCAAATGCAAGGTAATGCTGTCTGCCCCCGATTGCTCGGCACGTAGCGCAGCCTGAACCACACTGGGATATTTAGTGCCCCGCGCTTGCCGAATGGTGGCGACGTGGTCGATGTTGACTCCAAGCTTTATCATGCAAAAAACCTAACTATATTTAAATGTAATGTAGAACAGACCGAAAATAAACAATACCCCAATAAAATAAAAAACACTGCGTGAAATTTTATCTTTTTCTGCTGATTTTCTCACTGACCAGTTTATGACTAGTATCAAGGGTATAAACAAAAATAATTTATAAAATAAATAAGGTGACAAGTTTTCAAACATACTAAAGCCCTTGCAGGTCTATCAGAAGTTGCCGCGTGTGCAGTGGCTTATCACCTAAATAATGTGCCAACAAATAGCGCATCAATTGCTTACTTTGGCTTTGCGTTTGCGTATCGCTGTAATCGTCGCGCGCCATATCCAGCATGGTTTTACCGCTTAATTGTACGCCATTTTTTGTAGCGACAAGTTCACAAGCGCCATATTCTGCCTCGTAGCGATAAGTTTTATCTGCTTCAATTGGAGCATCATTTTCGTCTATTAGCAATGGCACGGCATAACCCAGCTCTTGTAGTAATTTAAGCTCAAACCGCCGTAATGTGTTGGCCAAATCTGTTTCTACAGAAAGCGTCTGCAAGGCAGCTGCATAATAGGCAAATAAGCTTTCATGCGCATCCTCTCTTGGCAAAAGCCTGAGTAACAGTTCGTTCATGTAAAAGCCACACATCAAGGCTTCGCCTTTCAACAAGGTGAGGCCTGCGCTCCAATCTAAGCTATGCAAGGTTTTAAGTTCATTTTTACCAGACCAAGCACCAGATAGCATTTGGAACGATTGCAGCAGCCCACGCATGGCAGAATGCGGCCTGCGTGCACCCTTGGCCACCGCTGCCACACGGCCAAATTGTTGGCTAAATAGCTCAACAACTAAACTAGTTTCTTTAAATGGATAAGTGTGTAATACATAAACAGGCTGCGCCGTTTGTTTCAGCGCATCTTGTCGAAATGCATTGGATGCTGCCACCATGTTTAGTCTGGCTCAGACTCTGATGCAGATAAGCTTTTAAGTGTTTCATCTTCAGCTTTTTGAATGAGTAGAGGAACGAGCATTTTTGTTGGGTC
>JANMBK010000079.1:0-5425 GCA_031360365.1 Methylophilaceae bacterium | reverse complement strand
ATCCAAATATTCAACGCCTTTTACCAACGCAGTATTGCCGTCAATGCTAATATCGGCGCCCAAGCGCTGCATTTCTTGCACGTGCATAAAGCGGTTTTCAAAAATGGTCTCGGTCACTTTGGCCACGCCTTCGGCCACCGTATTCAGCGCCATAAACTGCGCTTGCATATCAGTAGGGAATGCAGGGTGCGGCGCAGTGCGAATATTCACCCCTTTTAATTTGCCGTTACTTTTTACGGTAATCGTGTTTTCCGCTTTGCCTACTTTTACCTCAGCGCCCGCTTCACGTAATTTTTCAATCACCGCATCTAATAAATCGGCGCGCGCATTATGTAGTTTAACCTCACCGCCTGTCATGGCGGCAGCTACCATATAGGTGCCTGCCTCAATTCGATCGCAGACGATGCTATGTTCAGCTCCGTGTAATTTTTCTACGCCAATAATGGTAATCACATCGGTACCAGCACCAGTAATATTGGCACCCATTTTATTCAAACATTCGGCCAAATCTACCACTTCTGGCTCTTTAGCCGCGTTTTCTAAAGTCGTTTTACCTTCTGCTAAGGCAGCAGCCATCATCAAGTTTTCAGTGCCTGTTACCGTTACCATATCCATATAATGGCGCACGCCTTGCAAACGGCGATTAGGTAAATGTAGCGTACTGGCTTGAATATAACCGTGGGTAATGTGAATGGCTGCACCCATGGCTTGCAGTCCTTTAATATGCAAATCAACAGGGCGTGAACCAATAGCACAGCCGCCAGGCAATGAAACACGTGCAGTGCCAAAGCGTGCTAATAATGGGCCAAGCACCAAAATAGATGCGCGCATGGTTTTCACCATTTCGTAAGTCGCCTCAAACGATTGCACGTCAGAAGCATCTAGCGAAACCTTATCAGCATCGCGCTTCACTTTTACGCCCATCATGCCCAGTAATTTAAGGGTGGTATCAATATCTTTTAACGCGGCTATCGCGCTTAAATGTAAAGGTGTTTCAGCTAAAAGTGATGCACACAAAATTGGCAAAGCGGCATTTTTTGCGCCTGAAATAGTCACTTCACCGTTTAACTTAAAGCCACCTTGAATAATCAACTTATCCAAAATTTATTCGCCAGACTTTTGATTTGAATCCAGCAAAGTTTGCAGTTCGCCGCTTTCGTACATGGCGCGCATAATATCGCTGCCACCAATAAACTCACCTTTTACATACAATTGCGGAATAGTTGGCCAGTTGGCGTATTGCTTAATGCCTTCACGCACAGCTTGATCTTGCAAGACATCCACTGAAATATATTTTGCGTTACAAGTATCTAAAATTTGCGTCGCCATGTTGCTAAAACCACATTGCGGAAATTTTGGGTTGCCTTTCATGTAAAGCACCACGTCGTTTGTGGTAACCGTTTGTTTAATTTGTGCTTGTGCGTCCATTTGTTTCTCCAATACTTTAACTTAATAATTAATTCGTTTGATTCAATTCTGTGCGTCTAATATAGCCCACTGTGTGGGAGTATAGGTTTTCATGCCCAGCGCATGAATCTCTGCACGCATGCGATCGCCCAGTGCGGCATACACCAATTGATGCTGTTGCACCATGCGCTTGCCTTCAAAAGCTGGGCTTACAATCACTGCTTCAAAGTGCGTGCCATCATCGCCGCGCACTTCAATAAAATCGCAACTTAAATGCTGCGTGATGTAACTTTCTAACTGTTTGGCACTTAACATCTATTTCTCAACCTAACTTTCTAGCACGTATTTTCAGCCGCGTAATTTATAACCTGATTTTAACATTTTTAGGCACAGCCATGCTAATGCCAGCAAAAATGCAGCCACTACACAAAGGCTTATCCATGGCGAAATATCACTTTGTCCAAAAAATCCGTAGCGAAAGCCATCGATCATATAAAAAAATGGGTTAAATTTTGATATGGTTTGCCACACAGATGGCAAGCTGTGTATCGAATAAAATACACCCGATAAAAATGTCAGCGGCATAATCACAAAATTTTGAAAAGCTGCCATTTGGTCAAATTTATCTGACCAAATGCCAGCTATAATACCAAAAGTACCTAGCAACGCGCTGCCAAGTAGTGCAAAAACAAAAATCCACAACGGATGCAAAATGGGCAAATCAACAAACCAAATTGCCACAATATAAATACTAAAGCCTACCAATACGCCACGAATAATCGCCGCCGCCAAAAATGCGCAAAAGAACTGTAAATAACTAATGGGCGTAAGCAACACAAATACAATGCTGCCCATAATTTTAGATTGCACAAGGCTTGATGAGCTATTGGCAAAAGCGTTTTGCAACAGCGACATCATGATTAAGCCAGGTATTAAAAATGCTTTGTAGGCCACACCTTCGTACACTTGCACGTGGTTTTCTAGCGCGTGCGAAAATATAAGCAAATACAGCAATGCTGTCAATATTGGCGATGCCACCGTTTGAAAAGCCACGCGCCAAAAGCGAAATAATTCCTTCTTAAACAGCATATAAGCACCGCGCCACGAGCTAATATCCATGCGGCCTGTGGCGATGCCATTTAGATGTTCTTTTGGATTCATTTGCTACCTACTAATGACATAAATACGTCTTCTAAATCGGCCTCTAACAATTGCATGTCTTCTACTTTAACTTCAGCTTTACGTAGCTCGCTTAGTGCAAACTCCACTTGATTTAACTCGGTTAAGGCTAAGGTAAATATACCGTTTTCACCACTTTTTAGCATGGGCAATAAACTAGTGGGCAAGTTGGCCATGCCCAAATTTAGGCGCAGATTTTTGCCAGGCAACTTGCTGAGTAAATTGGCCGTGGTATCCAATGCCACAATTTCACCTTGCTTCATCATCGCCACGCGTTCGCAGAGCGTTTCGGCCTCTTCAAGATAGTGTGTGGTTAAAATAATGGTTTGCCCATCACGATTTAACTTTTTAATGAACGCCCATAGGCTTTGACGCAACTCAACATCTACGCCTGCTGTTGGCTCATCCAGCACTATCACTGGCGGTTTGTGCACCAGCGCTTGCGCGATAAGCGCGCGCCGTTTCATACCGCCAGAAAGCTTACGCATATTGGTATGCGCTTTGTCAGTAAGCCCCAAGTTTTCAATCACTTCATCTACCCAAACATCGTTTTCTTTGCCGCGGCCAAAATAGCCTGCCTGAAAACGCAACATTTCGCGCACATTAAAAAACGGATCAAACACCAGCTCTTGCGGCACCACGCCCAGCGCCAGGCGCGCCGCTTGGTAATCATTCACTACATCGTGTCCCATAATTGAGACATTGCCACTTGTCGGTTTAAGCAAGCCAGCCATAATATTAATCAGCGTCGATTTTCCTGCGCCATTTGGTCCAAGCAAACCAAAAAACTCACCTTGGTTAATTGTTAAATCAATGCCATTTAGCGCATTTAAGCTGCCAAAGCGCTTGTGTACTTGCTCGATGTGAATGGCTGGAATGTTCACTGCTTACTCGATTAATTAGTATTATAAAAACGAAACCCCACCGTAAAGATGGGGTTTACATTATCAGTTTCAAATGTCATCAATTTGTGCTTAATTGATGAGTTCATCCACACCATAAAGTTGCGTTAAGCTTTTTAAGTTATCAGACAAATTTGCCAATTTGATTGTTTGCTTTTCCTTTAGTGCGCGGCGTTTCCACTCTAAAATCAAGCTAATTGTTGAAGTATCAATATCGGTGACTTGCTCAAAGTCTATAACAGTATCTGCTTTAAAAACCAAACTTTTACTTGCATGTAATAATGAAGAAACTGTGCCAATCACTACATCACCACTTACATTCCAACGGTTATCAATTTGGCTGACTTGGCTTAACATATACGGCTCAATTAGCTGTCTTTTGTTCAGCTGTGATGTGTGAAGGCGCATTTTTTGCAACAGCCGCTTTGTTTTTGTCGCCCAATTTTTTAATCAGGCTATCTAGCCCATTTTGACGAATTTCTTGTGCAAATTGGCCGCGATAATTGGTCACCAAGCTCACACCTTCAATCACAATGTCATACACTTTCCAAGCATCTGCTTTCTTTTCCAGAGCATAATCTACCGCAATTGGCTGGCCGCCTGGCTGCACAATCGCTGTTTTAACAGATGCTGTATTAGCACCTTCAGCCAGACGCAGCGGCTTGTATTCTATGGTTTGGTTTTTGTATTTTGACAGTGCGGTGGCATAAGTACGGATTAATAGCGTACGAAACTCAGTTTGAAACGCTGTTTTCTGATCTGGCGTGGCTTTAGTCCAATTTTTACCCAACACCAAGCGCGACACTTTATCGAAATTAAAGTTTGGCAGAATTTTCTCTTCGGCCAAGGCAAATATTTTTCCTTGGTCACCGGCTTGAATATCGGCATCACTTTTAACCGTGGCTAACACATCTTCTGCAGTTCTTTTTACAAGCTCATCAGGCGCCTCAATAGCAAAGCCAGTGATGCTAAAACACAGTAGAGTTAAGCTAAGTAGCAGTTTTTTTATCATGTAAATCCTTTAAATTAATCTTTATTATGCCTTATTTATTTCGCTATTTTAATTCTTCTAGCGGGTTGGCACCTAACGCATCATCTGCCGGTTTGGTTGATTCTGCTGCTGGGACATCTTCTTTAGTTTCTGATGCTTTATTATACAAGAATTGACTAATCATTTTTTCTAACACCACCGCATCTTGCGTTTGAGCAATTTTATCACCATTTTTTAAAGCAATTTCGTCGCCGCCCACATCTAAATCAACGTATTGCTCGCCCAACAAGCCTGCTGTAAAAATATTGGCAAATGTATCTTTAGGGAAGTTGTAGCGTTTATCAACGCTGAGACTCACTACTGCTTCAAAAGTTGCGGGGTCAAATGTAATATTTGCCACGCGCCCTACCACCACACCTGCACTTTTAACGGGTGCACGCGGTTTTAAGCCGCCAATGTTTCCAAAATTAGCCGTTACCATGTAAGTTTCGCCGATACTACTGGTGGTCAGGTTACCTACTTTCATTGCCAAGCCAAACAAAGCTGCCACACCCAATGCCACAAAAATTCCCACCCATAAATCGATTGTTGTTCTTTCCATTGTTTGCTCCTACCCGCTATAAGCTGATCATAAATGAGGTTAATACAAAATCTAGTCCCAGCACCACTAACGATGATGTCACCACTGTTCTGGTTGTCGCTCGACTCACACCTTCGGCCGTGGGCGGCGCATCATAGCCTTCAAATAAGGCAATCATGGTGCAGGCAACACCAAATACCACGCTTTTAATGACGCCATTTAATATATCTGTACGCCAATCTACATTGGCTTGCATTTGCGACCAAAACGCGCCCGCATCTACGCCAATCAATGGCACTGCCACTAAATAACCACCTAAAATGCCGACCATACAAAATAGCACATTTAAAATAGGCATTGAAATCA
>JANMBK010000005.1:0-6540 GCA_031360365.1 Methylophilaceae bacterium | reverse complement strand
CGCAAATCGACATGCCGTGGTGCAATGCCTGCTTCTACCAATGTTGGGCAAGTGGAAAGCGCCAGAGTAGGCTGTGCGATATAATTGGCGGGTTTTGATACGATGCGTAATCTAAATTCTTCAATCTCAATTTTAGTCGCTGCTGGCCCGACCAACATGCCATAACCACCCGAGCCTTGCACCTCTTTCACCACCAGCTCGTGCAAATGCGCCAATGTATATTGCAAATCATCTTCTTTGCTTAATTCATAGGTTGGTACATTTTCTAGTAAAGGCTCCTCACTCAAATAAAACTTAATCATTTCAGGCACATAAATATAAGTCGCTTTATCGTCTGCAACACCTGTACCAACTGCATTGGCCAAAGTCACGCCACCATTACGATATACGGATAATAGACCAGGTACACCCAGCATAGAATTTGGGTCGAATACCAACGGGTCTATGTAATCGTCATCTATCCGCCTATAAATCACATCCACACGCTGCGGGCCTTGTGTAGTACGCATGTAAACTGCATTGTTGCGCACAAATAAATCGGTGCCCTCTACCAGCTCTATACCCATTTGCTGCGCTAAAAATGCATGCTCAAAATACGCACTGTTGTATGCGCCGGGTGACAATAAAACAACCGTTGGTTCCTGTGAATTAGTTTGCGCTACGGCTCGCAAATTTTTAACTAGCACTTGCGGATAATGATCTACTGGCGCTACAGAGTAACGACGAAATAAATCAGGGAAAAGCCGCATCATCATTTTACGGTCTTCTAACATGTACGATACGCCAGATGGGGTGCGCAAATTATCTTCTAGCACATAAAATTGCGATTCACTGGTACGCACCAAATCTATCCCAGCAACATGCGCATATACTTGTTGCGGCACATCAACACCCACCATTTCAGGCCGATATTGCGAGTTAGCTAAAATATTAGAGGGAATGATGCCAGCTTGAATAATTTCTTGCTGGTGGTAAATGTCGTGCAAAAACATATTGAGTGCTTTTACCCGTTGAATAGCACCCGCAGATAATTTTTCCCACTCTTTTGCTGAAATTATTCTAGGGATAACATCAAATGGTATTAAACGCTCTGCACCATCTTCTTCACCATATACGTTAAAGGTAATGCCGACGCGACGAAACAACAACTCGGCTTCTTGGCGTTTGCTTTCTAATTGCTGGTGAGGAGTATCTTTTAGCCAATTTTGGTAGGTGCTATAAATCTGACGCACTCGACTTTCATCTAGATTAGCCGCATCTATTTGCATTTCATCAAAAAAAGATTGGGTTAATTTTTGCATGCTTCAAAGTCTTTAATGTTTTTAAAAACACATGCAAAGCTCATGCCAATTAATTTATTGTTTTAAATCAATTGATTATATTTATATACAGCCTTGTAATTGAATAAATGCACTAAAACTAAGCATTAAGAATAATGGTTAATATTGGTTTGCAAGATATTGGTGCGCTACTTAAATTAAAGCGTAAATTAACTATTCTATATTTTGTATTTGCTCTCGCATCTGCTCTATCAATACTTTCAACTCCATCGAGATCTGGCTAGTTTCTATAGCCACCGATTTTGCGCCCAGTGTATTGGCTTCGCGATTCATTTCCTGCATCAAAAAATCGAGTCGCTTACCTGCGGCCGCGCTGGCATTTAAAATACGTTTTACCTCATCAATGTGCGTACTTAGGCGCGATAACTCTTCGTCAACATCTATGCGTTGTGCAAATAGCACCATTTCTTGCCTAATGCGCTCGTCGTCATTGCTGGCATGCGCCTCCGCTAATTTTGTGCTCAGTTTTTGCTGATATTGCTGAACCAGTGCTGGCATCATCGGTTTTACTTTTGTAACTAAAACTTGAATTTGCGCAAGTCGCTCAAGAATAATGGCTTTGAGTTTAGTGCCTTCGCGTGCTTTGGCCGCATGCAAATCATCTAACGTTGTATTTAAAGCGTTTTTTAAATCATGCTCCAGCACCTCGGCATCTAGAGTTTCATTTTGCATGACGCCTGGCATTTGCAATATTTCCAGCATGTTGACCGGCTGTGTATGCGGGAAATACTGTGCAGCAGTGTTTGCACTTTCAGCAATTTGTTGCAGTACGCTGTGATTAAGCACTGGTGCGGCTTGCAGAGCATTGCTACGCACTAGGCTCAAGCGACAATCTACTTTACCACGACCTAATTTTGCTTGAATAAGCTCACGTATAGTCGACTCAAAATGGCGTAAATTATCATCTGGTTTAAGCTGTAATTCTAAGTAGCGATGGTTCACCGAACGCAACTCAACCAGCAGAATACCGCCACTGGTGTTATATTCGCCCGATGAAAAGCCTGTCATGCTAAGTATCATAGCCAACTTTCTTAATGTAATTAATCACAATTGTATCAAATAGCCATGATTTAATTAGGATTAAATAAGAATTTAATGAGAAAATATTTTTAATGCTATACAATAGTTGCTAACGTAAGCAGCTAAATACAAGAAGCGAATGGCGACAAGCAAAAACCAAACTTTACCAATTGGCTACATGCTACAAGACTACATTATTACCAAAGTCTTAAGCACAGGCGGCTTTAGCTTTGTGTATTTAGCGCAAGACATGAACAAACACACGGTGGCTATTAAAGAATATATGCCCACGGGTTTGGCGTTACGCGAAGAGGGCGCCACTGTTTTACTAGGTAATGATGATGATGCCGCCACCTTTAAGCACGGTCTAAAATGCTTTTTTGAAGAAGGCTTGGCACTGGCCAAAATTGACCACAAAAACATTGTGCGGGTGACCAATTTTTTTAGAGAGAACAACACCGTTTACATGGTGATGCAGTACGAGCGTGGTAAATCGCTGCAAGATTACATACTTTCGCAACCACAACCAGTCAACGAAAAATTTGTGCGGCGCGTGTTCAGCGAGCTATTAAATGGCCTGCGTGAAGTACATACGCAAAAATTACTGCATCTGGATATTAAGCCCGCCAACATTTATATTCGACTAGATGGCTCGCCCGTATTGCTAGACTTTGGCTCTGCAAGGCAAACGCTGACGCAGGCGCAATCTAAACTTTCCCCCAGCTATACCCCAGGTTTTGCACCTCCAGAGCAATATTTTGAGCGCAAACAATTGGGACCTTGGAGCGACATTTACAGTGTCGGAGCCAGCATGTATTCATGCATGATGCGTTCCGCACCGATTGCCGCCAATCTGCGAGTCAGTGCAGATCACTTGGTGCCCGCGGTTAAAGTTGGTAAAAATATCTACTCTGAGGAGTTATTGAAAATTATTGATAGCTGTCTAAAATTAGATTATATGCAACGGCCGCAAAGTGTATTTTCACTGCAAAAAACACTATTAGAAATCATTAAACCTTTGCCGATTAAAAAGCCAAGTTTAGTTAATAAAATCAGGCTTGTGCTCAATAAATCTCTTTAACGCATAACATGAAATTCACGATTTATCAAAATAGTCGCCAAGGGCCACGGCCTTACAACCAAGATAGGTTGGCTTATTCCTATAGCAAAGATGCCTTATTGCTAGTATTGGCAGATGGCATGGGCGGCCATCGCAATGGCGAAGTGGCCGCGCAACTGGCAGTAAAAACGCTGACAGATGCTTTTCAACGTTTGGCTGTGCCAAGTTTAAGCAGCCCAGCCAAATTCTTAATCGACCATATACAGCAAGTGCACGACATGATAGAAAACGTGACGCAACTTGAAGATTATGCAGAATCGCCGCGCACCACCATCGTTGCGGCCATTATTCAGCGCGGCTATTTATGGTGCGCACACGTCGGAGATTCGCGTTTGTATCACTTTCGAAATGGGCATTTGCTGTTTCGCACAGAAGACCACTCAGTAGTACAGTCGCTATACAAAAAAGGCATGATCACTAAAGATGAAATGGCCACACATCCTTATAAAAATAAAATTTACAACTGTGTAGGTGGCGAAACGCCGCCACAAATCGATTTATCAGATAGGCACGAATTGCTTGAAGGGGATACCGTACTACTGTGTACCGATGGCGTTTGGGGCGTGATAGATGACCAACAAATTAAAGAAATTATTCAGCGCAATACCGATATTACTGCAGTGACTACCGATTTAATGGAAAGTGCCGATTTTGCCAGTGACGAGCGCGGCGACAACATGAGCGCGATTGGCTTGCAATGGGGCGATAGACTTACAGGCCAAGTGGCGGTTTCTACGCAACTGATGCCTTTGGGCGAAACTACCACAATTATGAACCCAGTAACGCATCAAGTAACAGATGGCATTAACCCAATGGAACTCTCTGACGATGATATTGAAAACACCATTTTGGCGATTCAAAGCGCATTAAATAAAACCCAGCAAAAACCCAAAATTTAAACAACAATTTATTTGTTAGTTTAAAAGCACAGCACAATTCGCATCGCATATAATGGCTTTTTTTATAAAGCAAATCTTATGCAAACCACTGTCTCCCAAACCTACAGCCGCCCCAGCCAACGCGCTAATAATCAGCTTCGTGACATTGAAATCATCCGTCATTACACTAAACACGCCGAAGGCTCGGTGCTGGTTAAATTTGGTGATACTCACGTTTTATGTACGGCAAGTGTTGAGGAAAAAATACCTGGATTTTTAAAAGGTAAAAACCAAGGCTGGGTAACCGCAGAATATGGCATGCTGCCGCGTAGTACCGGCAGCCGCATGGATAGAGAAGCCGCCAAAGGCAAGCAAAGTGGGCGCACGCAAGAGATTCAGCGTTTAATTGGTCGCAGTCTGCGCGCCATTATCGACCTTGAAAAACTGGGCGAGCGCAGTATTCACCTAGATTGCGACGTGATTCAGGCCGACGGCGGCACCCGCACCGCTAGCATAACCGGTGCTTATGTGGCGCTGCACGATGCAGTTAGTACCCTGTTGAAAAGTGGCAAAATCAGCCAAAACCCACTTAAACAAGGCGTAGCGGCTATTTCTGTGGGCGTTTATAAAGGGGTTCCTGTATTAGATTTAGACTATATTGAAGACTCGGATTGCGACACTGACATGAATGTAGTGATGACAGCAGATGGCGGCTTTGTAGAGATTCAAGGCACGGCTGAAGGCCAACCATTTAAACGCAATGCCATGGACGCGATGCTGGACTTAGCTTCCAGCGGCATTGCCGATTTACTAAAACAACAACAATTAGCTTTAAGCAAATAAATGTTGAATAAACTGGTGATTGCTAGCGGCAACCAAGGCAAGCTGGCAGAGTTTCAAAGCTTGCTTGCGCCCTTGAATATTGAGGTGATGCCACAATCGCATTTCAACGTTTCTGAAGCTGCCGAGCCGCACTGCACGTTTATTGAAAACGCGCTAGCCAAAGCGCGTCATGCCAGCCTTACGACAAACCTACCTGCATTAGCAGATGACTCTGGCTTATGCCTAGAAGCCATACCAGGTGTGCCAGGCGTACTCTCGGCTTACTATAGCGGCTTGCCAAAAAATGATGCTAAAAACAACACGCATTTGCTGCAAACGTTAAAACAACACAGCAACCGCTTTGCTTATTATTATTGCTGTTTGGTGATGGTGCGCAAACATGACGACCCGCAACCTTTGATTGCTGAAGGTATTTGGAATGGGTCGATTTTAAAAAAACCGCGTGGTGCAGGTGGCTTTGGCTATGATCCGATTTTTCTAGATAGCATTACGGGGAAATCGGCTGCCGAACTAGCGCCAGAGCTAAAAAATAAACTCAGCCACCGTGGTAAAGCGATGCGTAAAATGCTACTACTTATTGAGCACTTAAACTAATTATAAAACCTGATATTTAAACCATGAAAAACTTGCCCGTTTGGGTACGCGATGATAAAAGTATCGTCGCTTGCACCGAAAAAATTAAAGTGATGCAAGAAAACTTTGAAGAAATTCAAAGGCTTGCACAAGACGCATTTGAAGATGGCTTACTGATGGAAGTGAGTGAGGAGCAAATGCGCGAAGCATTTAATAAAATCGTAGATAATTTAGTCAATCCTTATCAAAAGAAATAGTCATCAACATTATCAGTAAGCCATCGTTGAAAAAAATTATTCCCATCAAGGCAGAAGCCAGTTTCAATGCACCTGCCAAACCAATCAATACTAGCTCACCAATTTTAGGTGAAGCGACCATCTCAGGCTTAAAAAATCCACCGCCTTTATCTTTGTACATACATATTCCGTGGTGCGTTAAAAAATGTCCGTATTGCGATTTTAATTCACATGAAAGCAAGCTGGAGATTCCTGAAAAACGTTATGTGACCGCCTTAATTGCCGATTTAGAGCAAAGCGTGCCGCGCGTGTATGGCCGCAAAATTAAAAGTGTATTTTTTGGCGGTGGAACGCCTAGTCTTTTTAGTGCAGATTCGATTGACGAGATTTTAAGCACAGTACGTATGCTCATACCGCTAGATTATGGCGCAGAAATAACGCTGGAAGCAAATCCTGGCACAGTCGATACCGCCCATTTTGCGGGTTACAAACAGGCAGGCGTGAATCGCATTTCGCTTGGCATACAAAGT
>JANMBK010000064.1:0-1984 GCA_031360365.1 Methylophilaceae bacterium | reverse complement strand
CTTGGTTTGGTTTAGATGGTGCGGCATTTTTAGCGCAATATGCACCAGAAAATGCAGGCGAATATAAAAAAGTCACGTACACCTTAGATGTGTGGTTCGATTCGGGTGCAACACATGCCGCGGTACTGAAACGTCGACCAGAGCTTAACTTTCCTGCAGATTTATATTTAGAAGGTTCAGATCAGCATCGTGGTTGGTTTCAATCTAGCTTGCTCACAGGCTGCGCTATTGATGGTCGTGCGCCTTATGAGGCCTTGCTGACACACGGTTTTGTGGTGGATGGCAATGGCCATAAAATGAGTAAATCTAAAGGCAATGTGGTGGCGCCGCAAAAGGTGATGGATACTTACGGCGCAGATATTTTGCGCTTGTGGGCAGCCAGCACCGATTACTCTGGCGAGCTGACAATTAGCGACGAAATTTTAAAACGCGTGGCCGATAGCTACCGAAAAATTCGCAATACCTGCAAATTTTTGCTGGCGAATATTGCAGATTTTGATGCCAACAAAGATTTACTGCCAGTTGAGCAATGGTTAGAAATTGACCGCTATGCGCTACATTTAACACACAAATTGCAAACTGAAGTATTGGCCGATTATGACCGTTATGAGTTTCACTTGGCGGTGCAAAAACTGGTGAGTTTCTGCTCTGATGATTTAGGTGCTTTTTACCTCGATATTCTTAAAGATAGGCTGTATACCAGTGGCGAAAACTCAGCCGCCCGCCGTGCCGCGCAGAGTGCTTTGCACCATATTACGCATACCATTATGCGTTTAATCGCACCTATTTTAAGCTTTACTGCGGATGAAATTTGGCAGGCATTGGATTGCGATAAAAACAACAGTGTTTTTGAGGATATTTGGTACAACATCCCAGTGCATGGCCTGCAAGCCAATAGAATAGAGGCTTGGGGAGTCATTGTTTCCGCTCGCGGCGATGCAGCTAAACAAATTGAGGTATTACGTAGCGCTGGCCAAGTCGGCTCATCGCTACAAGCTGAGCTGGAATTTTATGCAGATGCAGCAAGTTTTGAAGCACTAAACAGCCTAGGCGACGACTTAAAATTTGTGACGATTACATCCAGTGCAAAAGTTTATAAAGCGGCCAGTGACGCAGAGCAAAAAATAGTGGTTTCATCTAGCAAATATACTAAATGCGAGCGCTGCTGGCATTATCGCGCAGATGTTGGTTCACATGCCGAGCATCCAAGCATTTGCGGTCGTTGCGTGAGCAACTTATTTGGCACGGGTGAAGTGAGAAAGTATGCTTAAAAATTCGGCTGGTTGGTTCGGCATTAGTGCCATTATTGTTGCGTTTGACCTTTACACCAAACATCTTGTGCAACAAGCTTTTGCATATGGCGAGCGATTAACCGTGACCAATTTTTTTGAGTTGGTGCGGTTTCATAACGAAGGTGCAGCGTTTAGTTTTTTAGCTGATGCTGGTGGTTGGCAGAAGTGGTTTTTTACAGCAATTTCGGTCGTGGCCATCGTTGTCATTACTTATTTAATCATTAAGCACAGCAAAATTAAACACGCCTCGCAAAAACTTTTTTGCTGGGGGCTGGCCTTAGTATTAGGTGGTGCAATTGGTAATTTGTACGACAGAGTTACTTTAGGCTACGTGGTGGATTTTCTTTTTTTTCACGTGAATGATTTTTACTGGCCAGCGTTTAATGTGGCGGATAGTGCCATTTGCGTGGGTGTAGCACTTTTGTTATGGGATAGCTTTAGACAAGATAAAAAAGATGCCTGATTGGAAAAAACTCATCGAAGGTAAAATTGCGATTGCCAAAAAAGGCAATACAGCAGGTAAGCTGGGAGACAATATACGCGTGCCTGCTGGGCAAAAACAGGTGAGCAATTTTCCTGTGTTAGACATGGGCATTAAACCGTGGATAGGCACTAACGAGTGGCGGCTTCGTGTGTTTGGCTTGGTTGATAACGAGCTGGATTTAGATTGGGCAGCTTACAAAGCGCTACCA
>JANMBK010000045.1:0-2292 GCA_031360365.1 Methylophilaceae bacterium | reverse complement strand
ACCGACAATATCGACCCACAGCGCATTTACAACGTCGCTCGCAATATTGAAATTGCAGCCTGGAAACTCTCTACAGCGCGCGATGCCAATGGCAATTTGTATTTGTTGAGCAACGAAATATACTATAAGGATTCGAATCATAAAGACCAAAATTTAAGTTTTGAGCGTGAGTTTGGCAAAATGATAGGCAGAACTGACTTGTATGCGATTGCCTTGGCAGAAAAATCTCAGCGACTAATTTCGCGCATTGCGCAAAGTATTGCAACGATGGCGTTTTTACCGTTCTAACATTTTTGCCATTTTAACGTACTTTTTTATCAGTTTTAGCTAATAAAAAAGGGCTTAATGCCCTTTTTTATTTTAAAACTTGCTGAATTACTTACTCAATATTTTTCAGCTAAATTATTGACCTGCTGCCGCTGGGGCTGGAGCTGGTTCTGCTACAAAAATCTCAACACGACGATTTTTGGCTTTGTTAGCACTTGTATCATTAGCCACCAATGGCTCACGTGAACCACGACCATCGATAGCCACGCGACTTGAAGAGACACTTCTAGAAGCTAAGTAATCACGCACGCTGGCAGCACGATTTATCGATAAAGGATTATTTATAGTATCACTACCTGTACTGTCGGTATGACCAATCACCGTGACATTACTAGCAGGGTTGCTCACTAAACTCGTCGCAAAAGTATCTAATATCGGCCTGAAATTTGATTGAATATCTGCGCGACCCACAGCAAAAGAAATGTCGCTTGGAATATCCAATTTCAAACGGTTATCGGCCGTTTGCGTTACTTCAACACCAGTACCTGCAGTCGCCTCTTCCATTTTACGTTTTTGCTCTTCTTGACGTTTCGTCCACACATTACCAGCCACCGCACCCACACCAGCGCCTACCACTGCGCCAATGGCTGCGCCTTTACCTTTACCAGCAACAGCGCCCACCACTGCGCCAGCACCAGCGCCAATAGCAGCGCCTTTGGCGGTGCCCTTTTGTGTTTCCGTCATATTGGCACAACCGCCCAATATAAAGGTAATCATCACAGAACTAACAATTAATTTATTACGCATTTTATTTACCTTATGAAAAAACTTATTGGACAATCACTACATATCAACGAAACATTACTTGACTGGTTGACTGGACATTTGATTTGCTAGAGTACGTTTTGCGCACTCTAGCAAAGTTGAACTAAATTTATTTATTTTTTTCTGCTGCATCCTCAATTTTTTCGCCGCCTTTTTGAATATCTTTACCGGCGCCAGAAAAAGTGTTGCAAGCACTTAATGTCACTGCAAATGCCATTATTAAAAATGCACTGATTAATTTCATTTTGTTTTTCCTTTTAAATTAAGTTGAATAAAAAAATATTTCCCATAAACATTTTTTTCCGCACTGTAATGAAATTTTAACCTCGCACTAACTCCATCAATATCAGTAAAAGCTGAAAGTCATGTCAGACAATTCTTACAAAGCAGCGCCCTGTTTTGCCTTTTGAATTTGCGCTATTTACTGCTTGGTAAATATAATCACATGCTGCCAAGGCAAGCTGGTCACGGTGTTATGCCATCTAAACGGCAACACAGTCAGCTCTTTAATCACCTGCGCTTGCGTCATTTTGTGGCTTTTTTTAATCGGCACCTTGTCATCTTCAGCGCGATATTCCACCAATACCAACTTGCCATTTGGCTTGAGTGCCGCCCAAACGCTTTGTGCTGCTTCATATGGAAATTCCAGTTCATGATACACATCCACCATAATCGCCATGTCTAAACTATTAGCCGCCAGCTTAATGTCGCTGGGTGTTGATAACACAGGCTTAATATTGCTGTATTTTTTAGATAAGCTTTTTAATTTACCTATCATTTCCAGTTGCACATCTACCGCATAAACAATGCCTGTTACCCCAACACCATCTGCCATGCGGCGCGATAAATAGCCTGTACCCGCACCAATATCTGCCACCACCATGCCTTTTTTAAGATTAAGCGCACGCAATAAAATATCAGTGCGCTCTTCGCTTTCACGTGTGGCGCGCTCTAACCAAGCTGCGCCTTGGTAACCCATCAAAGGGGCAATTTCGCGCCCCATATACACCTTGCCAGTGCCATCGGCTGTTGCTGGATATTGCTGATAAATCGGGCTTGATTCTTGTTCAAACTGTTGTTTTGGCGCTTGCTTTGGCTCTTGCCTTATTTCCGCAAAAACATGGTGAAAATTGAGCGTGAAAATACAAAAACAGGCGAGTAAATAAACTTTTTGTTTAATCATCAATTTGAATGCCTAAG
>JANMBK010000002.1:0-49645 GCA_031360365.1 Methylophilaceae bacterium | reverse complement strand
GTTTTTACTTTACGTTCAAATTGCTCGTCATTGCTCATTTGTGTGCTCCTAATTGCATCTTTAATTTTTCTAACGCACGTGTGTAATGCGTTTTTACACTGCTTTCACTGCATTGCATGATTTTTGCGGTTTCAGCAATGTCCATGCCTTCCCACACACGCAGCAAAAAAACTTGTTGCTGCCGCAGGGGTAAATTACTCAGCGCATTGTTTAAATCGTCGCCAAATTGCAGATCTTGTAGTTTTACATCTGGCGAACTTGCCGCTGTTGCAGGCTGTTGTTCCAGCATATCTTCTGTTTCGTCATCTTCGCCATCCCAATGGAGCCAGCTTCTAAAGCGGTTATGCACACTTTGTTTGCGGTGCCAATCTAAAATACGTGTTTGCAATATGCTGTAAAACAACGGTTTCCATTGCTCCGCTGGGTACGTGCTATATTTTTGCACTAGTTTCATCATGGCATCTTGCACAATATCGAGCGCATCTTCTCTATTTCTTGTAGCAAATTGCGCGATAGAAAAAGCGCGGCCTTCAATGCTGCTTAAAAAGTTTTGCATGTGTTGTGGCCGCGCCAAATTACTGTTTAAAACGCATTTTATTCCGAAAAGTGGTCAACTTTATAAGTTAATTACGTTTTGCTGCGCGTTTATCTAAACGGTTGTTAATACGTTCACCTTTGCGGTCTAGACGATTATCCACGCGGTCGCCTTTTTTGTCTAAATGTTGGTCAACGCGATCACCTTTACGCTCTAGTTTATTGGCGCGCGCTGCGTGGCCATTATCACGCGCTTTATCGGCACGATTATCTAAACGGTCTTCAATACGGTTACCTTTATTGTCTAAGCGATCTTCAATACGGTCACCTTTATTGTCTAAGCGCTCTTCCACGCGGTCGCCACGCTCATCTAAGCCTGCAAAGGCTGTTGCTGATAACATTAGGCCAAGCAAACTGGTCATCACAAGTATTTTTTTCATTTTCGATTCCCTTATAAAATTTAAAGTTATAAAGCTTAAGATTAAACTAGGCGTTTAATTTGCTGCCCTTACTCATCAAAACGCAGTTAGATATAGTTTGACGACAAGCTGAGTGAAATATTTACCAGTTAAATATTAATTTGAAATATTATTTTTGCTTTAAAATTGCTGCATGTTAACCAATACTGAAATTAATCCTAAGCAGTCTGTTGAACTGCTTAAAGCGCTGCACATCCTCACCATAGACGGCAAACTCAATCAAGATTCGCGCCGCAAGTTGAAGCAAGTCAATCATTTGGTTAATTTTATTGCGCCATTATTTAACGATGTATTAACACAAAACTCAAATCCAGTATTGGTTGATCACGGTGCAGGCAAATCGTATTTAGGCTTTATTTTGTATGATTTGCTGATGAAACAATTAGCAGCGGGTGAAGTGATTGGCATTGAAACGCGCGCCGATTTAGTTGAAAAATCGCGACAATTAGCGACAGATTGTGGCTTTGCTCGTATGCGTTTTGAGCATTTAAGCGTGGCAGAATCGATTACAGCAGACACAATCCCCAAAAAAATTGATATTGTTACCGCGCTGCACGCCTGCAATACCGCCACCGATGATGCGATTCAGTTTGGCTTGGCCAAGCAAGCCAAATATATGGTGCTGGTGCCTTGCTGCCAAGCCGAAGTGGCGGAGGTGTTACGCCTTAAAAAAGTGGAGAGTTTTGGCAAAACGCCGCTGAGCGAAATTTGGCGCCACCCTATTCATACGCGCGAGTTTGGCAGCCAAATTACCAATGTGTTGCGTTGCTTGCAGCTAGAAGCGGCGGGATACAGTGTGACCGTGACCGAGTTGGTTGGTTGGGAACATTCCATGAAAAACGAGCTGATAATCGCCAAATATACAGGCCAGCCACGTAAAAACGCGGCAGAGCGCATGCAAGCGATATTGAGTGAATTTAATTTAGAAGCGCTTAATAGTAGGTTTTTAAATTAAACTCAATACACAATCATTAAAGTACCTGCTCCGCAACCGTAAAGGTTGTCCCCGCAGAATATACCAGCTAAAGCTGGTTATTCATGCGTGAAACCCAATATCCATGAGGCCTACAGACCAGATATTTTTCATCGTATGTTAATTTTAAGCCGACTACATGCAAGTTTTCCGTAATTTTTTAGTATGCTTACTTTTGGTATTTTTGTCGCCAATTTCATACGCACAAGATATTTTACTGGCGCAAATCTATCAGCAAGGCATTGATGTAAAGCAATATTTAGTCAGCGAGAAGCTAGATGGTGTGCGTGCAATTTGGGATGGCAAGCAACTTAAAAGTCGTAAAGGCAATGTGATTAACGCGCCAGCATGGTTTCTTAAAGACTTACCCAATACGCCGCTAGATGGCGAACTGTGGCTGGCGCGTGGCAAGTTTGATGAGCTTTCTGGCGCTGTGCGTAAAGACATTCCAATTGATGCCGAATGGCAACATATTAGCTACCAAATTTTTGAGCTTCCTAATGCCAAAGGTGATTTTAATGCACGCGCCAAACGCATTGTAAAGATAGTTAACCAAGCTAATTTGGCACATTTAAAAGCAGTGTCACAATTTCATGTAAAAAATGAAGCGGAACTGAATAAAAAACTGAAGCAAGTGGTTGCCAATGGCGGCGAAGGGTTAATGTTGCACCGCGCCGATGCAGAATATATCACTGGTCGCAGCGATGTGCTGCTAAAGCTAAAATTGTTAATGGATGCCGAAGCAACAGTGATTGCGCATTTGCCAGGTAAAGGCAAATACCTTGGCAAGTTGGGCGCATTGTTAGTAGAAGCACAAGATGGTATGCGTTTTAAATTGGGCACAGGTTTTAGCGATGCGCAACGTGAAAATCCGCCAAAAATCGGTAGTCTTGTGACGTATACCTATCTCGACATAACTAAACATGGCAAACCAAAGTTTGCTAGTTTTTTACGGGAGCGTATTGAGAAATAACGGTTTTTACTACTTTATTACTAACGAGAGCGAATCGATGCTCTGTAAGCCTCTATGTATAAGGCTTGCAGGGCATGCAAATAATTAGATGAAAATAGTTAATCTTATTTAGCTTAACTTTAATCGTCTTAATCGCTCAAGTAGCCACTGGCACGCATGATAAAATACCTTCTGGATGAATACTTCGCTTAACTTTACCGCATTGACCCAGCAACTGCATTTGCAATTACAAACCTGCATGTTGGCAGATAAGCATGCCTTGCGCCGCAAAGCACGTGATGTGGCAGATTTGCTTAAACTCAAAGATGAAAAATCCCAAGCAAAGTCACAGCGTTTGCTGAATGAAATTACGCAAAAAGTGCATGCATCACAAGCCAAATATGCGGCACGTTTAGCCAATTTGCCTAAGCCAGAATATCCGCTTGAACTGCCCGTTTCGGCGCGTCGCGACGAAATTGCCAAAGCGATTCAAAGTAACCAAGTGGTGATTGTGTGCGGCGAAACGGGCAGCGGTAAAACGACGCAATTGCCTAAAATTTGCTTAGAACTTGGTCGCGGTGTGGCGGGTTTAATCGGCCACACGCAACCGCGCAGGATTGCGGCCAGAAGTGTGGCTTCAAGAATAGCTCAAGAGCTGAACTCACCATTGGGCGAAGTGGTTGGCTACAAAGTGCGTTTTAACGACAAGATAACTGAAGGCAGCTACGTAAAGCTGATGACCGATGGTATTTTGTTGGCGGAAACGCAGGGCGATAACTTTCTCAACGCGTACGATACGATTATTATCGATGAGGCGCACGAGCGCAGTTTAAACATTGATTTTCTGTTAGGTTATCTCAAACAACTTCTGCCAAAACGCCCCGATTTAAAAGTGATTGTGACTTCGGCTACGATTGATGCAGAGCGTTTTTCTTTGCATTTTAATGATGCGCCTGTGATTGAGGTTTCTGGTAGAACTTACCCAGTTGAGATCCGTTATCGGCCGCTTGGCAGTGCGGGTTTTAGAGCAAAACAATGTTCGGAGCCTGAAAATGCACAGTTTGACCTTGAAGATGAAACGATATTTGGAATAGCTAGGAAACCTAAGACCGAAGCGCGTTGGTTAGAAGAAGATGACGAAGAAGAAGCCATAGAAGAAGCCATTATGGACGCGGCAGATGACTTGTTGCGACAAGGCGATGGCGATATTTTGGTGTTTTTGCCAGGTGAGCGCGAAATTCGCGACGTAGCCGACCACTTGCGCAAATACCAAGGGCGTTCAACTAAACTAAAACACATCGAAGTGCTACCTTTGTTTGCGCGCTTGAGTATTGAAGATCAGCAGAAAATATTCAAGCCGCATAGCGCCCGCCGCATTGTGTTGGCCACCAATGTCGCTGAAACCTCGCTAACCGTGCCCGGCATTAAATACGTGATTGATGCTGGTTTGGCGCGAATGAATCGCTACAGTGTGCGCGCCAAAGTAGAGCAATTGCAGATAGAAAAAATTAGCCAAGCCGCCGCTAAACAACGCGCTGGCCGTTGTGGGCGCGTTTCAAACGGTATCTGCGTGCGACTGTATTCAGAGCTAGATTTTGATGGCAGACCAGAATTTACTGAGCCAGAAATTTTACGTAGCTCACTGGCTGCAGTGATTTTACGCATGGCGGCACTTAAGTTGGGCGATGTAACCGAGTTCCCGTTTATTGAGGCGCCTAGCTCACGCTTAATCGCTGATGGGTACTTGTTATTGCAAGAGTTGGGTGCGGTAGATGCGAACAGGCAAATTACCGAGATTGGTTTGCAGCTTGCCAAGTTGCCGCTAGATCCACGCGTCGGTCGCATGATTTTGGCGGCAAAACGTGAAAATTGCTTAAGTGAAATTTTGATTATTGCCAGCGTACTCAGCATGCAAGACCCGCGTGAGCGGCCAATGGATAAGCGCGAAGCAGCCGATAACGCGCATAGCAAATTTATAGGTGAAGGCTCGGATTTTATGAGCTATTTGAAGATTTGGGATTGGTATGAAGGTGCACTTAAAACTAAAAAAAGTAATAAGGATTTGCTCAACCAATGTCATGCAAACTTCCTTTCATTTTTACGCTTAAAAGAGTGGCGCGAGTTGCATGGACAAATTAAGCAAATTACTGACGAGATGGAGTTTAAGCTAAACACCGATACTGCCAATTTCGAACAAATTCACAAAGCCCTATTAGCAGGCTTGCTCGGTAATATCGGTTTTAAAGATGGTGATAATGACAGTTATGCAGGTGCGCGTGGAATTCGCTTTTTTGTCGCACCTGGTAGCGGTTTAAAGAAAACACGTCCTAAATGGGTCATCGCCGCCGAGCTGGTGGATACCAGCAAGCTTTACGCACGTTGCGTGGCGAAGATAGAGCCCGATTGGATAGAGCCATTAGCCAGATGTTTGACTGAAAGTGTCTATTCTGACCCGCGTTGGGATAGAAAAATGGGCATGGTAAACGCTTGGGAGCGCGTCAGTTTGTATGGATTAACGATTATCCCCAAACGTCGCGTGCATTATGGACCGATTAATGCAGTAGAATCGCGCGAGATATTTATTCGCGAAGCGTTAGGGAATGGAGAGTTCGATACCAAAGCAGCATTTTTTGTGGCTAATGAGCGACTAATCGCCGAAGTTGAGGAATTAGAACACAAAGCGCGTCGACAAGATGTATTGGTGGATGAAAATCAGTTATTTGCTTTTTACGATGCGAAAATTCCTGTAGATATTTTTAACGCGGCTAGTTTTGAAAAATGGCGTGAGGGTGCGGAAAAACTAAACCCGAAACTTTTATATTTAACGCGCGATGATTTAATGCGTCACGGAGCGAATGCCATAACCGCGGTGCAGTTTCCAGAGAAAATACTGCTAGATAGTATTGAGATTCCGCTTAAATACCGCTTTGAACCCAGCCATGTTTTAGATGGCGTCACGGCGACTGTTCCTTTGGTTCTGTTAAACCAGCTTGACTCAACACCAACGCAATGGCTGGTGCCGGGTATGCTGCGTGAAAAGATCACATACTTAATTAAAGCTTTGCCAAAAAGTTTTAGGAGAGTTTGCGTGCCAGTACCAGAGTTTGTCACGGGCTTTTTGCAGCATGCAGAGAATCAGCTTAATTTGCCTTTGCTGGAAACTTTAGCGGCGTATATTCAACACAAAACGACGTTAAAAACTAGCCAAGATGATTGGGTATTGAGCGAGATTGAACCGCATCATTTAATGAACTTTAGTGTTTTAGACGATGCAGGCCGTGAGTTGGCGATGGGGCGCGATTGGAAAGTCTTGCAAAAACAGCTTGGCCAAGCGGCGCAGCTGACTTTTAGAAACACTTCCCCCCAGAATATTAAACAGCTTGAAAAAACCAATCTTAAACAATGGGATTTTGGCGATTTGCCACAAACGTTAAGTTTTGAGCGCGATGGCTTGCAAGTGACTGGTTACCCCGCGCTAGAAGATAATATTGATAGCGTTGCAGTAAAATTATTCGATACCGCGCAAGAGGCAGAAGCGAATCACCGTCAAGGTGTGGCGCGCCTAATGCGCTTTGAGCTAAAAGAACAAATGAAGCAGCTAGAAAAAGGCCTGCCTAATTTTAACCAGTATGCGCTAGCGTTTCGCAATATTATTTCGCCCGATGATTTACGCGAAGATATGCTGATGGCGATTGCTGACCGCGCGTTTATTGGAGAGGACGATTTGCCAAGAAGTAATGACGACTTTATGAAGTTGAAACAACGTGCACGCACAAGGCTACCAGCCGTTTCTGAAGCCATGGCAAGGCAGGCGCAAGCCATTGCAACAGAATATCAAGCCTTAAGCAGCGCGCAAGCCAAAATGCCCGCCACCGTGAATAGGCTAAAAAAAGATGTGGAGCAACAAGTGCAGCTTTTGGTGTATAAAAATTGCTTTAGCAAAACGCCATGGCAGCATTTAAGCAATGTGCCGCGCTATTTAAAAGCACTTAATTTGCGCATCCAAAAACAACCGGCTAACCCTGAGCGTGATGGTAAAAACGCGGGCAGCGTGGGCGTGTTATGGCAAAAGTGGCAAGATAAAACACATCAAATACATGCCGCTGGAAGCCTTATTCCATGCGCCTTGCAGGATTATCGTTGGCTCATCGAGGAGCTGCGTGTATCTTTATTCGCGCAGGAACTCAAAACCCCGTTTCCAGTCTCCATTAAACGACTTGAAAAAACTTGGCAAGATATCACTAGTTAATGGCAGTAAAACTACCTACAAATAATGCGTTTGAAGATTTTTTGCAGACGCCAAAAAGTGACAGGCATTTTCGGCTGAATATTAGCCGCAATACACTGATTGCGTTTTTAGTTTCACTCATTATTCACGCGATTATTTTGTTTTTTGTGGTGCCAAAACTTAAACAAACGCCAGAAGCAGAACCACCACCATTTGAAGTGGTGCTTGCTCAGCCAGAACAAATTGAGACGCCAACAACACCGCTGCCTCCAGAGCCAATACCAGAGCCACTGCCAGAGCAGACTAAAAAATTAGAACCAGTTAAAAAAGCTAAGCCAATCGACAAACCTAGAGTAATGACTAAGCCTGCAGACAAGCCACCTAAATCGACAGATTTTAGCGTACCAGAAGTAATGACCACGCCAAAGACAGCTCCTGATAGTATGCCAACTAAGCCTGACGATAAGCCAGTGGACATGATGGCTTATGTGAATATAAAACGTGCTGAGCGCGATGCGCAAGAGTCAGATGCCGCCAAAATAAATGCCGAAGCAGTCGCTAAAGAAAAAGGCCCCAGTGAAGAAGAAAAACGCGATGCCAAAATTAAAAGTAATTTTCAAAATGGTACAAATGGCATTTTTGAAATTACCAGTTTAGGAGGCCAAAACGCAACCTTTACATTTTTAGGCTGGATGAGTGATTACAGTGCATCGCATCGGCAATATTTTGAGGTAGAAGCGCCACGTGGCCAAGACGTGCGTCGCGTGATGATGCGAAGAATGATTAGCTTGATTCGCGAGCATTATCAAGGCGATTTTAATTGGGAATCGCACAGGCAAGGGCGCACCATTGTGCTGTCTGCGCGACCAGAAGATAGCGCAGGTTTGGAAGATTTTTTGATGCTGGAATTTTTTGGGCAGAATTATAAAGCGCAATAAAAGGTAACTTACGATGTTTAAAGCATGCCCTGTAGGCCGCATGGATGTTGGCTTACAGAGCACATGATTTAAAGTATTAAATTTCTGTTAATAATTTCCTTATCGCTGCTTCATTCAAGTTCTTGCCAATAATCACGATGCGATTGCTAGGTTCCGCCTCACTCCAGCCTTCCAGCAGCGTTGGCGGATAAGGCGTAAAATGTACGGCATGAATCGCTAGTGGTGCGGCTTGATCAGCCGCATGGATAATGCCTTTTAGCCGCAATAATTTCTCGCCATGCGTTTGGCACAATTTTAAAATCACCGGTTTTAAATCACGCCAGTTGATTGGCAAAGGCAGCGTGACAGTGAAACTATGAATTTCGTCATGCTGATTTTTTAGCATGGCGCTTGGTTTTATTGGCGCACTTAATGGCATTCTTAGCCAACGTTGCGGCTCAGCGCGTTTACCAGTTGGGTCAAACAAACCGACATCAATAATAAAATCAGGATCAATTTTGCCGTGCATAATTTTGTGTTGGGTGGCGCCAGGGTTAATCTCGATGAGTTTTTCTTTTAACTGAGATAATTGTTCAGGCGTTGTTAAATCTGTTTTGGTCAGTATTAACACATCTGCCACCGCCGCTTGTTTTCTAGCTTCGCTGTGGTCTTGCAATTGCTGCAAACCATATTCGCTATCCACCGTCACCACTACTGCATCTAAGCGAAATACGCTTTCTATCACTGGCTCGTTAAGCAAATTGCCTAAAATAGGGCCAGGGTCGGCCATGCCTGTAGTTTCGATAACAATGCGATTGAATTGTGGAATTGCCTGTAGCGCACGTTTAAAAAATAAATCGCGCATGGTGTCTGCCAGCTCATTTTTAAGTGTGCAACATACGCAACCGCTACTTAACAACACCGTATTATCGGCGATTTGCTCGCTATCTATTTGAGTGGCCAAAATGTGGTCTAAGCCAGTAGTGCCAAGCTCATTGATAATAACTGCGCTGTCTTTCATTTGCGGCTGTGCCAGCAAATGATTTAGCAGTGTAGTTTTGCCAGAACCTAAAAAGCCAGTTAGTAATGTTACGGGAATACGATTGTCCATTGTCGTATTTTATCAGAGAGCTTGCTAAAGCCATGTAAAATAGCGCCTATGAATATATTTTATGAAGAAGAAGGTCAATTTAAAGTGGCGGCGGTGATGAGTGAGAATATGGGCTCGCTGCAGGTGGAATCTGCTAGTGGCAAGCGTAGCAAAATTAAGCTTGCCAATGTGCTGCTACGCTTTGATGCTACCCTGCAAGGCTTTATGGAGGAGGCTGTTAGTGAGGCGGAGAAATTAGACGTAGAATTTCTGTGGGAATGTTGTGGTGAACCAGAGTTTGGCTTTGAAAATTTAGCCACAGAATATTACGGCAACCCTAAGTTAAAATCTAAGCCAACAGCAATTGAAGCGGCAGCCACAGTAATTAAACTACACGGCGCCCCTATTTATTTTTACCGCAAAGGCAAGGGCCGCTATAAAGCCGCTCCTGCAGAAACGTTAAAACTAGCACTGGCAGCGGTGGAGCGCAAAAAACTGCAAGCCGAGCAAATGGCAGTTTGGGTGCAGCAGCTCAACAATAAGGCTTTGCCAGATGGCTTTATCAATAAGGCTGACAGCCTTGTTTATAATCCCGATAAAAACTCGTTAGAGTGGAAAGCGGTAGACGAGGCGGCGCAAATTTCAGGTCGATTACCGCTGACGGTGATGTTTGAAGCGGGCTTAATTAAAAGTGCGCACGATTATCATCTGGGAGCGTTTTTACGAGAGATGTTTCCAGATAAGAATGGACAGGGAGGAACTGAATTTCCGCCATTTGATAGGCAGAATATCTCAGAAAGCATTTCAAACGATTTTCCATTAGCCAGCGTTGAATGCTTTAGTATTGATGACGCAACAACCACAGAAATTGACGATGCATTTAGCTTGCAAAAATTGTCAAACGGTAACACGCGTATTGGCATTCACATTGCGGCGCCAGCGTTGGCGGTGCAGCCAGATAGCGCTCTAGATGCGGTTGTGCTATCGCGGCTTTCTACAGTCTATATACCGGGCAATAAAATCACCATGTTGCCAGATGATGTGGTGAAACCATTTAGTTTAGATGCTGGCGAAACCAAGTCCACATTGAGTCTGTATGTTGAAATTAAGCCTAACTTTGACATTGTGGCAACAGAAACTAAGCTTGAAAAAATTAAAATAGCGGCAAATTTACGCCATGACGAATTAGAGCCATTTTTTAACGTGAATACTTTAGAAAGCGATAGTGGACATGCTTATTGGCCTCAATTAAAGGCTTTATTTGAGTTTGCCGAAAGTTTAGAAAAAGCCCGAGGTAAGCATAATCCAAATCAAACACCGCAAATTGATTATAATTTTTATGTGACTGATGGCATCGTTAAAATAGTCGCGCGTGAGCGTGGTAGCCCGATGGATAAACTGGTGGCTGAGTTGATGATTTACGCTAACAGTCATTGGGGCGGCCAGCTGAAAGAAGCCAATTTTGCAGGCATTTATCGTGCACAAACCGGTGGCAAAGTATTTATGACACATGCTGCAGAGCCTCATCAGGCCTTGGGCGTGACGCAATATGCGTGGTGTACATCACCATTACGCCGCGCGGTCGATTTGGTGAATCAGCGTCAATTGATTGCCATGTTAAATGCTGAACCTGCGCCTTATAGCGCAGCAGATGGCAAGTTGAATGTCATTATTCGCAACTTTGACCAAACTTACAATGCCTATAGTGAATTTCAAACCCGTATGGAACGCTACTGGTGTCTACAATACTTAACTCAAGAAAAACTCACGGAAGTAACTGCCACGATTTGGCGTGATAACTTAGTGCGTATTGACGGCATGTTTTATATTACTAAAGTGCCTAGCCTGCCAGAGCTGAAAGTCGGCACAAAAGTGTTATTAGAAATCAAACACATAGATAGCTTGTTGATGGAGCTGAATTGCAAGTTTAAAGCGGCTATATCGTCAGAAATAAGTGAAACTGCTGTGATAGAAGTCATCGAAGAAAGTATTGAAATTTAGCGCAATGTTTAGGTTTAACCGTAAAATTCATAAAAGTGTGTCTGAGTTTGCCACGGTCGAGGTGATTGAAGTGGATGGTGTACGCTCGCTGTATTTAGGCTCGGTGACCATACAAAGCAGCATGCGTATCAAAACACCATTTGCGTTAGAGTTGGCCTATTCGCGCGGCATGATGGCATTTTTGCTGTTTACAAAAACTGCTAAGCATGTGCTGAGTATCGGCTTGGGTGGTGGTTCTGTGCCAAAATTTATGCATGCATTTTGCCCAGAAACCACGCAAACGGTGGTGGAAATTAATCCGCAAATTATTACCACTGCGCGCAGTCATTTTTTTGTGCCAGATAACGATGAACGGCTAAATATTATTGAAGGTGACGGGTTGTTACACTTGAGCGAAAACCCATATAGCGCCGATGTGCTGATGATAGATGCATTTGATGCATTAGGCATCCCACCCGATTTTTGTAGCCAAGATTTTTTTGATAGCTGCGAAGCAACATTAAAAAGTAACGGTATTTTTGTGATTAACTTGTGGGGTAGTGACAAAAACTTTGATATTTATTTACGCCGCATTGAGCAAAGTTTTGATGCCAATAGAAAAAGTAACGTATTGATACTACCAACAGGTAAACCTGGCAATATTGTTGTATTTGGTTTTAAAGCTGACTTTAAAACAGCACCAGCGCAAGCTATGACACAACTGCGCGAGCGTGCAAAAACATTAGAAGCACAATTTGAAAAACCACACGCGATAGAGTTTTTAAATTTTGTCGATAAACTGTGTGAGCACAATCCAAACAACACCACACAGTTTTTTAGGAACAATACATGAATCAATACTTTGCCACCTGCCCGCGCGGCCTAGAGGCGCTGCTAGCCAATGAAATTAAGGTTGCTGGCGCTAAGGAATTTAAGCCCACCGATGGCGGGGTGAGTTTTGCAGGTGATCTGAGCCTGTGTTACGCAGCCAACTTACACTCACGCATGGCAACGCGCATTCTAATGCAGGTTGGGCAGGGCAGATACGCAACTGAGGACGATTTATATCAAGCAGCGTATAAAATAGACTGGCCCAATTGGTTTGACGTAAAACACGATTTTATGGTGAAAGTGACTGGCGTAAAATGTCCACTTAAAAGCTTGGAATTTGCCACGCTGCGTATTAAAGATGCAGTGTGCGACAAATTCAGGCAAGTGGTCGACTCGCGACCTTATATTGACACCAAAATGCCCGCAGTGCGTATTCATGCTTATTTAACCGCCGATGCTTATGTCTATTATATTGATACTTCTGGTGATGCGCTGTATATGCGCGGCAACCGAAAAGCCAGTATAGAAGCGCCTTTGCGCGAGAATTTAGCGGCAGGAATTTTGCAATTATCAGGTTGGCAAGTTGGGCAACCATTGCTAGACCCGATGTGCGGCAGTGGCACGTTTTTATTAGAGGCAGCCATGATGGCGCTGAACATTGCACCTGGCTTGAATCGCAACTTTGGCTTTGAAAAACTCAAAAATTACGAAAGTGATACCTGGAAAAAAGTAAAAAATGCGGCGCTTAAAAATGTGAAGCAGGTGAGTTTTCAAAAAATTTATGGTTCAGACTCAGATTTACGCGCTGTGCGCATTGCCAAGCAAAACCTAGAAGCAGCTGGCTTGTTAGCTGTAGTGCAATTAACGCAAGTGGATATCACCGCAGTGATTCCGCCAGCTGATAATGGTGTGCTGGTGGCTAACCCACCATATGGCGTGCGCATAGGCGAAGACGAAGAACTGGCACTACTTTACCCAAAAATGGGTGAGGCTTTAAAACGTAAATTTGCGGGCTGGAACACCTATTTTTTGACCAACGATATGCGCCTGCCCAAGTTGATGCGGCTGACGCCTAGTAAGCGCACGCCGCTATTTAACGGGCCACTCGAGTGCCGATTGTTTGAGATTAAAATGGTTGCCGGCAGCAACAGAAAACAAGTACTTTAGTCCGAAGTTTCAGTGGAGACTAACCTCTAGGGGTATGTCGAAACTAAAATTGCTCAATCATCAGGAGACATGAAATGGCTGATTCTTTGCAGGATTTAAAGACACGTGTGAATCAATTCGTGGTTGAGCGCGATTGGGCGCAATTTCACACGCCCAAGAATCTCGCAATGGCGATGATTGTGGAGGCGGCAGAATTAGTTGAGCAGTTTCAATGGGATACACCAACAGAGAGCCAACAGTTATCGCAAGAAAAACGTGAGGCAGTGGCGCATGAGCTGGCAGACACATTTGTGTATTTGTTGCGGCTGGCCGAAGTATTAGAGATTGATTTGATAGAGGCGGCAAATAAGAAAATTGCATTGAACGCACTCAAATATCCAGTAGAAAAAGCCAAAGGCAGCAATGCCAAGTACACAAAATATATGAATACTCAGTATGAATAACAAATAAACGCGATCTAAAAGCAATGCCCTGTAAGACAGTATCTATGAGGCTTGCAGGGCATTGCTATAATGTTGTGTTTTAAAGTAGCGGTTTAAAGATAAATTACAGAACCGCTATTGCAGCATCGTAGTTTGGTTCGTTGGCAATTTCTGGCACTAGCTCAACGTGCTTCACTACATTATTCTCGTCCAAAACAATCACCGCGCGCGCGCATAAGCCAGCTAATTTGCTGGTGAACAACAATACGCCATAATTCATTAAAAAGTCGCGACCACGCATGCTGGATAAATTCACTACATTTTCTAAGCCTTCTGAGGCGCAAAAACGCGTTTGTGCAAATGGTAAATCGGCAGAAACGTTGAGTACGACTGTATTGTTTAGGCCAGAAGCATGTTTGTTAAATGCACGCACGGACATTGCGCAAGTCGGTGTATCCACGCTGGGGAATATATTGAGCACTTTGCGTTTGCCTGCATAATTATCCAGCGTAACATCAGCTAGTGCTTTATCGACTAAAGTAAAATTGGGGGCAGTGCTGCCTACCTTCGGTAAATTACCTGCTACATCAACTGGGTTACCTTTAAGTGTGACTGAATTAGACATGATTATTTCCTTTTCTATTTTGCATCAGAGTCTTAATATTGAGACTGTTATCATAAAACAAAAAGCACCTGTAGGGAACAGGTGCTTTATGTTTTAAATAATAAATCTGAAACAACAAATTTATATGCAGCTGTGGCTAAACAACTAGGCCATATAACTAGGCCAGTAAATTCTCGCTTAAATAGCCAATGGTCATGGTTTGGTTGTGAAACACAGCATCGGTGGTGTTGGGGCGTGGCGCAATTTCACCATAGGAATAAAAGCCAGTGACAGAGGTCTGTGGACCGAGAATCTGCTTCACTTGCTTAACTTCATCTGCAGTTAATTCGGCCATGACACCTTTGCGACCGACACAGCTGACACATAAGGCCAAACCCACTTGGTTCGTTTTGCTAGCACTTAAGCCATCCATGACTAAGTTTGCGGCATTACCAGCGCCTTCCACTAATCTGTCATGATTGGTTTGGCACATGCGGATAGTCGATCCTTCAGGCACGTTGCCAAAGAAAGTGACACTGTTTGCGCTAGGGTCAAAACCACCTAATGTACGAATTTTCCCCACATCGCGACTACCAGCCTCCATGACCGCAAAAGGGAATTTAAGGCCAGTGCCTGGAAGCCCCTTAGAAAAATGATCTCCGATATACATGCGATAAAGGGGCAATGCAGGTTTACCATCTAATTCAAACACCACGTTCTTCTCAGAACGGGTGACAGTACGAGGTGGTCCGTACGGTTTCCAGCCTCCCAATGCGCCAGTTGAGGCAACCAGATTATTGCCATACAAGCCAACAGCAATGACCATATTATCTGAAATCGTATCGTTAAATAATTGTAATGTTTTCGTGAAAGTGGCACCGTCACCAGCCATGCCACCAAACAAAGGGATGGTGTCGCCCAGTACACTTTGGAAACCTAGTACTAACTCCTCACCATTCACATTCAGGCCATCACCCAATATCATCACTGTGCGTAAACTGTCTGCTTTAAGCTGTTTAGCAAGGCCAGCACCTGTCTCAAAGGAGTTTAGGATAGCTGACATTTTGGTTTGGGCCACACGCTGTATGGTTTTTTCCCACTGTATGGCGGTGATTTGTATGCTGTCGTCATCTACACCACTAACGCTAATTTCACCAGAAGTGGTGCAGCCAACCAATTGTGCAGCAGGGTAACGCAATTTTAAAAAGCCCTGTAATTTGCCTTCATTAAATCTTTTTACCGAGCCAAAGGCTAGTACTAAATTAGCGCTTGGTAGTGGCGATGTGCTGGGTAAATCTTTCAGCGCTAATTTTGAATCTACAGACTCTTGTCGAATAATCATTTCACTAGGCCCTTACTAAATTGTGTATTGAGTAATTAATACTTAATTGTGCTTGTATTACAACCTTTAATTATTATTGTTAATGTATATTATTACAAATATCACGTAAGTGTTGCAATTTATTTTAAAAAATGTAATATTTAATCGTGTAGACTTAAACAATAATCATAATAAACCACAGTTTTACTAGTTTAATTGTAATTAACCGTAGCATATCAAATAGATATGACAGAGGAATAAAAACGTGGCGCAAGTAAACTTAGCAGGTACAAAAGTAATGGTGATAGACGATAGCAACACCATTCGTCGTAGCGCCGAGATATTTTTAAAGTCTGCTGGCTGCGAGGTTATTCTGGCGGAAGATGGCTTTGATGCTCTGGCTAAAATTGCCGATCAACTACCTCAAGTGATATTTGTAGATATTATGATGCCACGTCTTGATGGTTACCAAACATGTGCCCTTATTAAGCGTAACGCAAAATTCAGTTCAACCCCTGTCATTATGCTTTCAAGTAAAGACGGCTTATTTGACCGCGCACGTGGCCGCATGGCGGGCTCAGATCAATACTTAACCAAACCATTCACACAAGAGACTTTGATAGAAGCGGTAAATGCTTACGTGCACAGCTAGTATAAAAAAGACTTTATTTAGGGAGTTAATAAATGGCAATAAATAAAATTTTAATCGTAGATGATTCTGCCACCGACAGATTTTATTTAACTGATTTGTTAGAATCTGAAGGTTACCAAGTGATTGGGCTAGAAAGCGGCGAGGCTTGTATTGAGCGTGCAGCAGAGATTGCGCCAGATTTAATTATTATGGACATTATTATGACGGGCTTGACAGGCTTCCAAGCGACACGCACTCTGACTAAAGACCCCGCCACTACAAAAATCCCGGTGTTTTTGTGTTCTGGTAAATTGCAAATAACCGATCACGCTTGGGCAGAAAAAATGGGCGCCAAAGGCTGCATTTTAAAGCCCGCCTCTAAAGACGCAATTAAAGCATTAATTGCAAAACTAGGATAACCAATCATGTTAACTAAATTATACAAGCTAAATTAGGTTGAAATAAATTTAAAGCATGTCTAAACAATCACAATTACGCGAGTATCAAACCAGCATTTTAGCTAGGTTAGAAAATGCCAAAAAAGCAGGCGCTGAATCATCAGCGGGCTATTTGGGTGTGGTGATTGGCAGTAAAAACGTGTTGGTGAGTTTGCGAGAAATTAGCGAAACTCTACCAGTCGCAGATATCTACCCTGTGCCAATTGTTAAGCCTTGGTTTTTGGGGGTGGCGAATGTGCGAGGCGTGTTGTACGCCATCAATGATTTAGCACAATTGTTAGAAACTAAGCTCACTAGCATTTCATCCAGTACGCGCTTGTTGCTTATTAGCGAGGCAGTATCAACGAATGTCGCCTTTGTGGTAGAAAAAATGATTGGATTGCGTAATATAAACGAGATGAAGTTGCATGAGGTGGTAGTTGAAGAAAGCCCCTGCCTAAAAGCACAAACTTACCAAGATGACGAAAACCGTATTTGGCATATACTAGATTGCGATAAATTGGTGCGCTCTAGAGACTTTGCGACACCTTACGTGGTTTAATTTTTAGATTTTTTAATCAATAAAATTGATGTTTAAATATACATAAAAGTAGTTAAAACTAAGCAATAAGTACCAATAGTATTAATTAGATCTTAAAAGGGAATCAACATGGCATTTAATATAAAAGAGTTAACGGCTAAAATTAAACAAGCGTTTACTGGCAAAGCCTCTGCTACAGGCGGCAGTAGTAGTCGCCGCCAGGTGATTATTCCGGTCATTGGGTTACTTGTTTTTATTGCCTTGGCTTTCTACGCCATCAGTCAGGTAAGGGTTAATGGCCCAGTCTATAATCAGCTAAAAGCCAGTGAAGATTTAAAATCTGATATTTTGCCGCCACCCTTGTATGCGGTAGATGCATTTGCGGCAATCAATGAGGCGTTTGTGGCAATTTCAGTCAACGATACCACTTTGCGCGATAGAAAATTGGCTGAAGTGAAAGTGGCTGAAACCGCTTATAGAAAACAGGCGGAGTTTTGGAAAACAAATACACAAACCAATACCATGAGTAGCCAATTTCAGGCAGTACTAAAGTCGAATGAAGAGTTTTATCGCATTTACAACAAAGATTTCTTTTCAGCCATTCAACTCGGTGCTATTTCTGCAGCCAAACCTTTGGGCGATTTGGCTGCAGCGTTTGAGGTGAATAAGCAAACCGTGCGTTCGTTGACGACAGAGTTAGAGAAGCAAACTGCGGAAACACAGAGTGCTAGTAATAAACTACTCACCACTATTTTAACTTTACTGGCTTTGCTAGGCTTGCTCATCGTCAGTTTAATTTGGATTTTCGGTTCTCGCCAAGCCAAAACCATTGATAGCGCGGTGTTGATGTTAGAAAATGACGGGCAAGCCAACCAAATGGCGGTTTTAAATTTGCTGGACGAGATGGGCGACTTGGCCGATGGCGACTTAACGGTGCGTGCAGAAGTGCGCGAGAATATTACAGGTGCGATTGCCGACTCGATTAACTATACCATTGATAGCTTGCGAGACTTGGTAACCGGTATTAACCGCGCATCTGAGCAAGTGAACACTGCCACCGGCCAAGCGCAAGCTACCTCAGTGGGCTTGTTATCAGCCGCAGAAAAACAATCGGCACAAATTACAGAAACAACTGAGGCGGTAGGTAATATGACGCGCTCTATCTTGCAAGTATCCAGCAATGCCAGTCAGGCCTCTCAGGTTGCGCAGCGCTCCCTGCAAGCGGCTACACAAGGATCACTTGCCGTGCAAAATACGATTGCAGGTATGAACGGTATTCGCGAACAGATTCAAGAAACCTCAAAACGAATTAAACGTTTGGGCGAAAGCTCACAAGAAATTGGTGAGATTGTGGAGCTGATTTCTGACATTACCGAGCAAACCAATATTCTAGCGTTGAACGCGGCGATTCAGGCGGCTTCTGCAGGCGAAGCGGGGCGTGGGTTTACCGTGGTTGCGGAGGAGGTGCAGCGACTTGCGGAGCGGTCATCTGAGGCGACCAAACAGATTGGCGCGATTGTAAAAACGATTCAGACCGATACTAACTCAGCAGTAGCCGCGATGGAGAAATCAACCGAGGGTGTGGTTGAAGGCGCGCGATTATCTGACGCGGCGGGTAAAGCGCTGACCGAGATTGAAACCGTTTCGAATAGCCTGGCGCGACTCATTCAATCGATTTCTAGTGCAACCGAGGCGCAAACCGAAGTAGCCGCTACTGTGACTAAAAACATGCAGCAAATTCAGGAAATTACATCGCAAACAACCGAAGGTACAATACAAACGACGGAATCGATTGGACAGTTGGCCAAACTTTCGGAAGAGTTGCGTGATTCGGTTTCTGGTTTTAAATTGGCTTAATTTACACCTTAAAATATAGTAACTTCTTACAGAAAATGTTGGAGCAAAATTAGGTGGCTCAAAATTTTGATAGCGGCCCATTAAGTTGGGTAAAAGACCAAATCAATCAATTGCTTGACTCTGTGTTGACTAACATAGATGCAGTGCAGGCGAATATTCATGATACTTCACCTATGCGTTTTTCGCAGACCAGTTTATATCAAGCCTCAGGTGCGCTTGATATGGTGGGTTTGGAAGGCTGCAAAAGGTTTTCGAGCGAGTTAGAGAAATTAGCTGGCAAGCTTGAAAAAAAGACCGTCGACGCTACGCCTGAGTTGATTGCCGCATTTGAAAAAGCGGTAAAAACACTGCAATCTTATCTGCAAGAGCTACTTAACGGCTCGCCTGATATTCCACTACGTTTGTATCCAGCATTAAATCCAATTGTCACTGCACAAGGGGAGGCTATCGACGAAAGCGAGTTGTTCTTTCCTGATACTAGCAATAGTGCGCCTAAAACAATACCTAGCAAAGACTTAAGCGATGTAGAATATGTTAGCTTTATAGTAGAGCAGCGCGTGGCGTATCAGAAATCATTTCTCAATTGGCTGCAAACCAAGCAGGCCGGCGCGGTAGATAGCATGACTACTGCTGTAAGCAATGTAAGTCAAGCACAGCAAAATAACAATAACAAAACTTTGTGGTGGGCCGCTAGTGCATTTACAGACACATTGGCTCAAAAAGAAATTGCCGAAAATCAAGGTGCAAAAAAACTATGCCGTAAGCTAGATCACGAAATGCGCTTATTTGCGGATGGTGTGAATAAGCCTCACAATAACTTATTGCGCGATATTTTATATTACGTGGCGATAAGCGATTTAGATACCGCAAACGTGCATCAGGTAAAACAAGTCTTTGAATTAGACCAGTTCATCGATAAAAAATCATCAGCCAATTTTATTGGCACAAGTATTGATGCAAACGAAACAGCATTGGTAGAACAGTTAATAGAAGAATTGGAAAATTTAAGAGATATTTGGGATGAAATCTCTAATACGCTCAATTTTAGCAAAATAGACAATAAAACTAGCACCAGCCCCGTGCATATTGATAATGTGCTCATTACTAAGTTTTCTGACGCGATAGTTATTAGCCAAGGCATTGCACAAAATTTAAGCCAAGCGTTGTTTGTCGATTTTTACTCGGTCTTGCAACAAGCCAGCAATACGCTGCGCGATGATGCCAGCAAAGTGAATCATGCCGCTTTGATTGAAATGGCAGCAGCTTTAAATTTGATTCAATCCGCGTTATATAATTATGCGGATTTAAAGCCAACGCAGTTACATAAATTGTATTCTGAATTATTGCGCATAGAGTCAATATCTTCTGGTGAAGTTTACGATAAATTAGACACGGATCGCGCTGGTGAGCTAGATCGCGAAACAGTCAAAGCGGTGGTGATTCACATTAATGAATCGCTTAAAATTGTTGAGCAAGCCTTAGATAGCTATTTCCGTAACCCTGCTGAGAAAGCGCCTTTAACACTGACTCCACAACCGATTAAACAAGTTTCGGCTGTGTTTGACATGCTGGGTTTGGCCATGCCTACCGCTATTGCTAACGCCAGTAGTCAATACATTGAATACTTTCAGCAAGACGCTTATGTACCAAACCAAGCTGATTTTGAGTTGCTGGCAGAAAGCTTAAGTATGTTAGGTTTATATGCGGATGAAATGCCGAAAACGCGCCCAGAATCTGAAAAAGCCTTAGAAGGTGCGTTGCAACGTTTAAATGCTGCGTTGGCACAGGCAGGCTTAACTAAAACAACAAAAGAAATTGATCAAGCTAAATCTAAAAAAGCGGCGAAACTTTCCACCGCGTCAACCGAGACTGTTGAAGCAATGGTTGAACAACAGCAAGCTGAAGTTGATACGCCGATTGTTGAAGGGCCAACAGTTACCGACCAAGCTTATGATGCAGAGTTGCTCGATATTTACTTAACCGAAGCAGAAGAGGTATTGGCGCACATTGCGCAAAACTGCCAAGCATTGCGCGTGAATGTGACTGACAATGAAGCGCTGATAGAAGTGCGACGTAGTTTTCACACTTTAAAAGGTAGTGGGCGGACGGTTGGATTAAGCGCGCTAGGCGAAGTTGCTGGACAAGTGGAGTTCTTTTTAAATGGGGTATTAGATAAGAAAAACACACTCAATTTTAAACAAGTGAGCACTATTGAGCAAGTAGCAGCTGCGTTTGCCAATTGGACAGATGAGCTGCGTGCCAATAGCCAAGTGGAAGTTAACCAAGAGGCTTGGTTGATGCGAATTGCGGAGATGCCAGAGCAAGATGTAGTCGCACAAGCAGAGATTATTCAAATAGCTAACGGAAAAGCTGAAAAAACCAAAGCTAAAACGCCTAAAAAACTAGAAGCACAAGTGTTGATAGGCGGTACGCGCAAAATGAGCCGTGCGTTATACGATATTTTTATGCTTGAAAGTGGTCAAAATGTAACTATTTTAGAGCAGGACGTGGTTAAAGTTGCTGCAGAAAGAACATTGCAGCCGTCAAAAGCTGCGTTGCATGCAATCCACACATTAGCCAGCAACGCCTTGGCAGCACAGTTTAAGCCGATGGGTGAACTCAGTCGCGCGCTTGAGCATTGGCTAGATGAATCCAATGACATATGGACTGCGCAACATGCAGACTTATATGCGAATGTCGTGAAATCCTTATCAGGCATGTGGCAAAAAATATCAGAGCAGAAAAATCCACGCGCTGCTGACGCCTTAATTAAAGTACTTAATCAGGCTACGCAACAAGCCAAACAGCGCAAAGATTTTTCAGTTGATCTGGGGAATGACGAAGCACCAACCCTAGACGAGATAGCGGAAACAATAGTAGAGACACCTCAACAAGCGCCTGATGAAGTAAATGATACCGAGATTGAGGTTAAGCTTGTAACAGAAGGTAAATCCTATCAAACAAAAATTGCTAACGTAGGTACGCAGGCGACAGAACAAATTAATGCGCAAGTTGACCAAGAATTACTAACCATGTTTATTGAAGAAGCGCGCGAAATCATGCCTGAGATTGGCGCTGACTTGCGCGCATGGCATGCCGACCCTAAACAAATTAGGCACTCTGATGCTTTGCAACGCGCCTTACATACGCTAAAAGGCAGTGCACGTATGGCGGGTCAAACTGCCTTGGGTGATGCGGTGCATGAGCTTGAAGACGAAGTGGTTCGCTCGCTAAAACGCAAAAATGCCGAGATTGACTTTGAAAGTATGTTTGTTGAGCTGGATAAAATAGGTGGTTATTTTGAGCAAACTATTAACTTCACTCCCGAAGAAACTATTGACCATATCAAACCAGTGGATGCAGCGCCTACAGGCCGCACCACAGATCGCAAAGCGCAGTTTTTACGCATGCGTGCTGATACACTGGATAGACTGATAAACGAAGCGGGCGAGATTTCAATTATTCGTTCACGCCTAGACCGCGAACTGACGGGCTTCAAGCAATCCTCTCACGATTTAACGGATAGCTTAACGCGTTTGCGTAGTTATTTGCGCGAGCTGGAGATTGAAGCAGAAACACAGTTGCAATCGCGGATGAGTATTTTGCAAGAGACTAACGAGACATTTGACCCGTTAGAATTTGACCGATTTACTCGCTTGCAAGAGCTTACCCGCATGATTGCGGAAAGCGTGAATGACGTGGGCACCATTCAAAATAGCTTGATTACTAACTTAGATCACTCTGAAGCCGCTTTGCAGCAACAAAACCGCATGAACCGCGATTTGCAACAAAACCTGCTGGGTGTGCGTATGCTGCCATTTAAGCAAATTTCCGAGCGTCTGCAGCGCATTGTGCGTCAAACCGCACGAGAGCTTAAAAAATCGGTGAACTTGGTGATAGATGGTGAAGCCACAGAGATTGACCGCAGTATGCTGGATAAACTAGGTGCGCCGCTAGAGCACTTATTAAGAAACGCTGTGGCACATGGAATTGAAATACCAGCCGACCGCAAAAAGAAAAACAAACTGGATGTAGGCACCATAACGCTAAAAATATGTCAAGAAAATGACGAGATTCAGATTTCCGTGAGCGATGACGGAGCTGGCATTGATTTAGCGCGGGTGAAAGATAAAGCCATCCAAAACAATCTTATCGACGCAAATGCAGAAATCAGTGATCAGGCCTTAATGTCTGTCATTTTTGAAACAGGGTTTTCTACTGCTGAAAAAGTTTCACAAATCGCCGGCCGTGGTGTGGGGTTAGATGTCGTTCGCAACGACATTAGTGGCTTGGGTGGTCGTGTTGAATTAACCAGCGAGTTTGGCAAAGGCGCGACATTTACGGCTAACTTGCCAGTGACACTATCTGTGGCGCAGGTGCTGCTAGTGCGCTCTGGCGCTGCTATCTATGCATTGCCAGTGGGCATTATTGAACAAGCACAAAAAATTAAACGACAACCTTTAATAGAAGCCTATCAAGCTGAAGAAATTGTGTGGGCAGATAAACATTACGCTATTCACTATTTGGGTAACTTGTTAGGCCATCAAAAGCAACGGCCTGAAGATCATGCTTATAACGCTATACTACTGTTGCACGTGGGTTCATTTAACATTGCCTTGCATGTGGATGAAGTGATTGGCAATCAGGAGGCTGTGATGAAGCCAATTGGTGCACAGCTGGCCCGCGTGCCTGGCATAGTGGGCGCAACGGTAACTGGCGACGGCAGTATCATGTTGGTCATAAATCCTGTGCAGTTAGTTGCGCGCGCTGTGTTAACCATTAATACAACGGGTGCAGCAGCTAATCTGAAGCAAGAGGAAGTAATAGCCAAATACCAGGTGATGGTGGTGGATGATTCGCTGACCATGCGTAAAGTATTAAGCCGCTTATTAGAGCGCGAAGGTTTTGAAGTGATTGTAGCTAAAGATGGGATCGATGCTATGCAGATACTGCTAGAAACCAGCCCAGATGCGATTTTAACTGACATTGAAATGCCGCGCATGGATGGCTTTGCATTGGCGCGTAACGTGCGCGATGACGTACGCACCGCAGCAACGCCTTTAATTATGATTAGCTCGCGTACTGCAGATAAGCATCAAAATTTAGCCAAAGAAATTGGTGTCGATGCCTTCTTTGGTAAGCCCGTGCAAGATGATGAATTGATTGCTAAAATTAAATATTTGCTGGCTTCCAAGCACGTTTTACATTAAGCTTAAACATTTAAAACTTATAAAAACCGCTCACTTTAAGCGGTTTTTTTGTGTTTAAAGGGCGCCATTATTTTTTGCAAGCGGGTAAAATAGCAGCATGCAAGAAGCGACTACAAGTTCACAAACAATTCTGCCGCAATTTGTACATTTGCGTTGTCATAGCGAATATTCGATTGTAGATGGCATCGTCCGCATCGATGACTACATTGAAGCTGCCAATCAAGATGCCATGCCCGCGCTGGCGCTGAGCGATTTAAGCAATTTATTTGGAGCCATAAAATTTTATAAAGCCGCGCGCGATAAAGGCGTTAAACCTATTATTGGCTGCGAATTGTGGTTAGAAAACACAAAGAATCGTGACCAAGCATTTCGTATTCTATTGTTGGTGCAAAACAGCACGGGTTATTTAACCCTTTGCCAATTGATCAGCCGCGCATACTTAGAAAACCAATATCGTGGCCGTGCCGAGATAAAACAAGATTGGCTGTTAGACCCTGATAATCAGGCCATACAAGGCTCAACTACACAAGGCTCACCTACAGAAGGTCTCATTTTAATTTCTGGCAGCAAATATAGTGATATTGGCACTGCTCTGCAAGCCAATAACCATGCGGCTGCTGGCGCACTCACAAAAACATGGTCTAGCCTGTTTCCAAACCGGTTTTATCTTGAGTTACAACGCACGGCAATCAACGAACCTACTCAAGAAGCATTAGTAAACAACGTATTAAATTTAGCTTGCCAACACGAGCTTCCAGTTGTCGCCACACACCCAATTCAATTTACCACGCCAGACGACTTTATGGCGCACGAAGCGCGCACCTGCATTGCAGAAGGCTATATGCTGGCCGATAGCCGTCGCCCGAAAAATTTTACACCAGAGCAATATTTTAAAACCCAGACGCAAATGTGTGAGCTGTTTGCGGATATTCCCGAAGCGCTGGCCAATACAATAGAAATCGCAAAACGCTGTAATTTGACTATTACGCTGGGCAAAAATTATTTACCTAATTTTCCTACGCCCAATAATGAAAGTTTAGATGCTTATTTAATACAACAATCTCAGCAGGGACTCAATGCACGCCTGCTGGTGTTGTATCTAGATGAAAATGTACGTGAGAAAAAACGCGCCGAATACGAAGCGCGGCTCCTGTTTGAATGCCGCATCATTAACCAGATGGGCTTTGCAGGCTACTTTTTAATTGTGGCCGATTTTATTAATTGGGCCAAGCACAATGGCGTGCCAGTTGGCCCTGGGCGTGGTTCTGGCGCTGGCTCGCTAGTAGCATATAGCTTAAATATTACCGATCTTGATCCGCTGCAATATAATTTACTGTTCGAGCGATTTTTAAATCCAGATCGTGTTTCTATGCCCGATTTTGACATCGATTTTTGCATGGATGGCCGCGATCGCGTCATCGATTACGTCAAGCAAAAATATGGCTTAGACGCCGTTTCCCAAATCGCCACCTTCGGTACTATGGCCGCAAAGGCGGTGATTCGTGATGTTGGCCGTGTACTGGATCTGCCGTTTAATTTTGTTGATGGCATTGCCAAATTGATTCCACTAGAGCTGGGGATTACACTAAGTGTGGCGCTAGAAAAAGAGCCGCAGTTACAGGAAAGGCGAGAAAGCGAGGAGGAGGTAGCGACTTTACTAGAGCTGGCTTTGCGCTTAGAAGGCTTGGTGCGCAACGTGGGTATGCACGCAGGCGGCGTATTAATTTCGCCCAGTAAAATATCTGATTTTTCACCGATTTATTGCCAAGCTGATGGTGGCAGCTTGGTCAGCCAATATGACAAAGACGATGTTGAGGCAGTTGGCTTGGTGAAGTTTGACTTCTTGGGCTTGCGCACACTGACTATTTTGGAGTTAGCGCTTGAAAACGCCAATAAACAGCGCAGATTTGAAGATAATTTAAATCCGAGCGAAAATGGCAGCCCTGAGAGCCGCGCTCCGCTTGCCTTCCAGAGCATCCCTTTGGATGATAAGGCCAGCTACAATTTATTAAAGACTGCCAATACCACGGCGGTGTTTCAGCTAGAATCGCGCGGCATGAAAGACATGCTCAAGCAAGCTAAACCCGATTGCTTTGAAGATATCATTGCGCTGGTTGCCTTGTATCGGCCAGGTCCGATGGATCTAATCCCTGATTTTTGTCGCCGCAAGCACGGCCAACAACGCGTGGAATATCCACATCCTGCGACAGAATCAATACTAAAAGAAACCTACGGCATTGCAGTCTATCAAGAGCAGGTGATGCAAATTGCGCAGGTGGTGGCGGGCTACAGCTTGGGTGGCGCCGATTTGCTGCGCCGCGCCATGGGCAAAAAGAAAAAAGAGGAGATGGATGCACAGCGTGTCACTTTTACCGAAGGTGCGCTTAAAAATGGCTTGAACGATCGCCAAGCGACTGAGTTATTTAACTTATTAGAAAAATTTGCCGGCTATGGCTTTAATAAATCGCATGCGGCGGCTTATGCGCTGGTTGCCTACCATACGGCGTACTTAAAAACGCATTATCCAGCTGCATTCTTGGCTTCTACCATGTCGGCAGACATGAATAATACCGACAATATCCACCTATTTTTTGATGACTGTGCGCCAAATAAAGTAGAGGTTTTACCGCCCGATATTAACCAAAGTGGTTACCGCTTTGAGCCTTTAAATAATACGCAAATTTTGTATGGTTTAGGCGCGGTTAAAGGCACTGGGCTAGCGGCGATTGAGCTAATTTTGGCAGCACGAGAGGCAGACGGCCCGTTTAAAAGCTTGTTCGATTTTTGCGCACGTTTAGATTTGCGCAAAGTGAACAGACGCGTGATTGAATCGCTGATTCGCGTCGGCGCATTTGATAAATTGGAGCCTAATCGCGCTGCGTTATTGGCTGGTGTGAGCATGGCCATTAGTGTGGCCGAACAAAGTAATAGTCATGCAGGCCAAAATAGTTTATTTGGCGGTGTGGCAGAAGCTACACACGCGCTGCCGAACGTGCAGGCGTGGTCATCAGAACAATCGCTGATTCAAGAAAAAGCCGCGCTGGGCTTTTATTTAAGTGGACATCCGTTTTTAAATGTTAAGGAAGATATTAGCCAATTTATGCGTGGCACATTGGCAGATTTGCAACCGCAAGAGCAACCCAAACTGCTGGCGGGCATCGTCACAGGCGTGCGCATACGCATGACGCAACGCGGCAAAATGGCAATTGTGACTATTGACGATGCGGTCTCGCGTGTGGATGTGGTAGTGGGTAGTGAGCTGTTGAGTCAATCGGCAGGACTGATCAAAGAAGACGCGGTATTGGTGGTGGAAGGCCGCGTCAGCAATGATGATTTTTCAGGAGGAATTCGCGTCAGTGCGCGAAAATTGTATGATTTAGCCACTGCACGTAGTGTGCACGCCAGCATGCTTAAACTCTATTGCAACGGGCAATCAGATGCGGTGAAACTCACCAATATTTTAGGCCCATATCGTAAAAAATCAGCCGAAGCTGATAAAAAATTGTGTCCGGTTAAAATTGATTATCACAATGCACAAGGCCAGGCCAGCCTGATGCTTGGCGATGCTTGGCGTGTGGAGTTGCAAGATGAGTTATTAACGCATCTGCGCGCATGGTTATCGGTAGATAATGTAAAAATCCTTTATAATTAGCTAAGATGTAAATAACGGTAAATGAATAAGCATGAGTAATAAACGAGCCACAGACACAAAAATAAGCTACTTAGATTTCGAGCAAGGCATTGCCGAAATGGAAAAGCGCATCGAGGCGCTACAAGTGTCACATGACGATCATGACGATTTAGATATTAGCAAAGAGCTTGTGCAGTTACAGAAAAAAAATAAGAAAATGCTTGAAGACACTTACAACAATTTAAGTGCTTGGCAAATTTCGCAAGTAGCGCGACATCCACAACGGCCATATACGCTAGATTACATTCGTGAGTTATTCACTGATTTTGAAGAGCTGCATGGCGACCGCGCTTATGCTGATGACCCCGCGATTGTGGGCGGCATTGCACGATTTGAAGGTGAGCCCGTGATGGTCATCGGGCACCAAAAAGGCCGCGATGTGAAAGAGCGCCAATACCGCAACTTTGGTATGCCGCGCCCAGAAGGTTATCGTAAAGCCTTGCGTTTGTTTCGCTTGGCAGAAAAATTTGGCTTGCCGATTATTACCCTCATCGACACTCCAGGTGCTTACCCTGGCATTGGCGCAGAAGAGCGTGGCCAAAGTGAAGCGATTGCCAAAAATTTATATGTGATGAGTGAGCTTAAAACGCCGATTATTGGTGTGGTGATTGGTGAAGGCGGCTCTGGTGGGGCATTAGCGCTAGGAGTAGTTGATCAGCTTATTATGCTGCAATATTCAACCTACTCAGTCATCTCGCCAGAAGGCTGTGCCAGTATTTTATGGAAAAGCGCCAGCAAGGCGCCAGAAGCTGCAGAAACATTAGGGATTACCGCAGTTAGGTTGAAAGCTTTAGGCTTGGTAGACGTGATTGTATCTGAGCCACTGGGCGGCGCACACCGTGATGTGCAAGCGACAATGGAATCTATGCGGCGCATCTTAAAAACTGAGTTGGCTGCATTGCAAAAGCGCACTACCGAAAAATTACTCGCCGCGCGCTATGAGCGTTTAATGGGCTATGGCAAGTTCAAAGAAACTGCCAGTAAGTAAATCGTCAACTAATAAAAAAGCATCTCTGCTGCAGCAACTGCAGGCTTTTTTAACAGATGTTTTTGTAAGCAAAAATTTAGTCAATCCTAAATTAGCGCTGGCTTTTAGCGGTGGTTTAGATTCTTGCGTGTTATTACATCTGTTAGTGCAAGTCAATAAAACTCTTCCGTTTCAGTTGCTTGCGCAGCATGTGCATCATGGCTTAAGCTCCAATGCTGACTTATGGGCAGAGACTTGTGCAAATATTTGCAAACAGCTAAACGTTTCACTGACTATTACAAAAGTGCAAGTTAACAATCATGGCTTAGGCATAGAAGCTTCGGCGCGAGAGGCTAGATACCATGCCTTGTATCAAGCAGATGCTGATTTTATTCTACTGGCTCACCATCAAGACGACCAAGCTGAGACTTTTTTGCTGCAACTGGCGCGTGGCTCGGGCGTAAAAGGATTGGCGGGCATGGCGGCTGTGAGTGGGCAATTGCTACGCCCTTTGCTCGATGTGCCTCGCAGGGCATTGTTAGATTATGCTAAGCAACACCGGCTCACTTGGGTGGAAGATGAAAGCAATCTAGAAACTAAGTTCGACCGCAACTTTATTCGACATGAAATTTTGCCTATTTTAGCCAAGCAATATCCAGCCATTCGGCAAACCATTAGCCGCAGCGCGCTACATATGGCGCAAGCCAACGATTTACTCGATGAAGTTGCTGCTTTGGATGTGGCTAGCTGTTTGCAAGGTAAAGCGCTGAATCTGCCAAAACTTAAACAGTTTAGCGTCGCACGTCTTAATAATGCATTGCGCTGGTGGCTAGTGCAAAACAACTGTAATTTACCTAGTACGGCACAGCTAAATCAAATAAGCCAGCAGCTACTTTTTGCCAAAACTGATGCAATGGTTAAAATAAAAGTCAGTAGTACTCACAACTTACAGCGCTATCGCGAATATGCATTTTTACTAGCTGAAACTGAAATAGTACCCACAATGAATTTATTGTGGCAGGGCAATGAAATGGTAGCTTTACCCGACGGCTCCCGCTTGCTGTTTACGCAAACTTTAGGTCAAGGCTTTGCATTAAATCGTGTGCCTAATATCAAGCTACGTATTCAATATCGTCAGGGTGGGGAGCGTTTTCGCCAAGCTTTAGGCAGGCCCAGCCGCAGTTTAAAAACGGTGTTGCAAACTTGCGAAATTCCGCCTTGGCAGCGTGCACAATTGCCACTTATTTTTATGGATGAGACTTTGGTGATTATTCCTAATATTGGCGCAAAATGTATGGTAGATGTTAGCTTTGCAGCCAAGACAGATGAAATGGGTTTAACAGTTGAATGGAAGCAATAAGCTTAAATTAAATATAAATCAATGCTCTGCAAGCCTCATGGGTATTGCCTCTCAGGGCATTAATTTTTCAGCATTTTAGCCAGTGTTGGCCATACATTATCTAGTATTTTTGGCTGCGCCAATGAAGTTGGATGCAAACCATCTGACTGAATTATATCTGGCTTGCCAGCCACGCCATCTAAAAAAAATGGCACCAATTTAATGTTATATTTTTTGGCTAAGTGTTGATAGTTGTCGCTAAATTGACGGCTATATTTTAAGCCATAATTGGGCGGAATTTTCATGCCAAGTAACATGACTTTGGCTTTTTTAGCTTGGGCTTGCTGAATCATGGCATCTAAATTGCTGTGCATGTCTTTGGCGCTTAAACCGCGCAAACCATCGTTAGCACCTAACTCTATCAAGACAATATTGGGTTCATGTATTGCTAGCATATCGGCAAAACGGCTTAAGCCGCCACTAGTAGTTTCACCGCTAATACTGGCGTTGATGACTTGGTAATTATATTTTTTCTGTGTGATGCGCTGTTGCAATAAAGCCACCCAGCCCTCATGTTGTGCTATGCCATAGGCTGCAGATAAGCTATCACCAAAAACTACAATAGTAAATGAAGTGGATTCTTTTGCTTTGGCTGGAATTGCAACCAAACTGAATACAATAAGACTAACAGCAACGAAAAAATGAAACAGTGCTTGATAAATCACTGCTTTAATAACAACTAATTTATTAAGAGAACGCATTTATGTTACTTTCTGAACCAATCTATTCTCAAACAACGCATGAGGCGACGATAAACACTACCGCTATTTTAGCCACAAATTTAGCTAAACATGTGGGAGAAGGTACAAATAAGATTGAAATTTTAAACAACCTGAATTTACAGGTAGAACAAGGTGAGAGTGTTGCAATTGTGGGGAGTTCAGGCTCGGGCAAATCCACTTTGCTAGCCCTGCTTGCTGGCTTGGATGTGCCTACTAGCGGCCTGGTAGAGGTGGCTGGCAAAGCATTTAGCGCTTTAGATGAAGATGCCCGCGCCGCCATGCGTGGTGCGCAGATGGGTTTTGTGTTTCAATCGTTTCAGCTGTTGCCAACCATGACAGCTTTAGAAAACGTAATGCTACCGATGCTGCTTTCGAATAGAAAAGGCGCGAAACAGATGGCAATCGAGACGCTAGAAAAAGTAGGCCTGGCAGAACGTTTGCAGCACTATCCCAAGCAACTCTCAGGCGGTGAGCAGCAAAGGGTAGCGATAGCTCGCGCATTTGCGCCGCAACCCGCTATTCTATTTGCGGATGAACCAACGGGAAATTTAGATATCGCTACTGGAGAGCGCATTATAGAGCTACTTTTTAGCTTAAATCAGCAAAGCAATGCCACCTTAATTCTGGTGACGCACGACGCGCAATTGGCGCAGCGGTGTGGACGCACATTACATTTAGAACAAGGCAAATTAAGCACAAAATGAAGCTTAATCTCAAACTTGCTTGGCAACAATTACGCTCGCAATGGCAATCTGGCGATTTGCGCGTACTCGTGCTGGCATTGGTACTGGCTGTAACCTCCATCACTGCGGTGAGTTTTTTCACTAATCGCATTGCTTCACACCTTAATAACCAAGGTGGCATGCTACTGGGCGGCGATGCAGTATTAATCTCCGATCATGCAATTTCAGCAAAATATATCGACGAGGCCAAACAAGCAGGCCTGCAAGCCGCATCCACGCTTGAGTTCGCCAGTATGGCAATAAACAGTGATAAAAATCAACTGGCAGAAATTAAAGCCATAGACGATAATTTTCCGCTGATTGGCGATTTTGGCGTGCTATTTTCTGCAGAAAAGCTTGCGCAAAATGTGCAAGCTAGGCCACAAAAAAGTGAAGTTTGGATAGAACCACGACTAGCCAATGCACTGAATTTAAAGCTAGGTGACAAGTTAGAACTAGGCGCCAGCAAATTTAAAGTAGCTGGCATATTAATGCGCGAGCCTTCACGCGGTGGCGATATGTTTAGCTTTGCGCCACGCGTGATGATGCACATGAATGATGTGCCAGCAACCGAGCTGATTCAATTTGGCAGCCGCGTTAAATATCAGCTATTGATTTCAGGAGATGCCAAAAACATCAAAACGTTTATTGGCAAAATTACACCCAATTTACAGCGTGGTGAACGCATTGAAGACGTAAAAACGGCACGGCCAGAGATACGCAGTGCGCTAGATAAAGCGGAAGTGTTTTTGGGCTTAAGCGCCATGGTGAGTGTAGTACTGGCGATAGTCGCTATGCTGCTTGCTAGTGGGCCGTTTGTGGCACGCAGTCAAGAAACAGCGGCTTTATTGCGTTGTTTTGGTGCTAGCAAAGCTAGCATCGAAAATATTATGCTGCTGCAAACCTCACTGCTGGCGGCGTTTGGTGGCGTGGTGGGTTGTGTTTTAGGATATGCAGTACAGTTTATTTTAGCGCATTTTGCTGGCCGTTTATTTTTAGAAAGCTTACCATTGCCTAGCTTAAGTCCTGTTTTCATTGGCTTAGCGTTAAGCTTTGCCATTCTATTTGCAATTATGTTGCCGCATATTCGTAGCCTAAAGAACATCCCAACAATCAATATTTTACGCAAAAACTTCATTTTAGCGCCGACCAAAGTTTGGCTAAATTATCTACCAGTGGTGCTGGTCGTCATAGGCTTAGTCTTTTGGATAGCGAAAACAGCTGAATTAGCGTTGGCATTTTTGGCGGGTATTTTTGGTATTTGTGTGGTGGCAGGTTTTATGGCGTATGGCTTGGCGTTATTGTTGCATCGCGTTAGCCTCAGTAAATCTTTGGGCAATGGCATTGGCAACAACGTTAGCTTGGGCATGGCTAATTTAAAACGTCGCTTGGCTTTATCTATTGCACAAATTATTGGCTTTAGCCTAGGTGCCATGGTGCTGATGTTGTTGGTGATGATTAAAACCGATTTAATGCAATCGTGGCAGAAATCATTACCAGCAGATGCGCCAAATAGATTTATTATTAACATTCAAGCTAATCAGGTTGAGCCTGTTAAAAGCTTTATCCAGCAAGCCAACTCAAATAGTCGTCCACAAGTATTCGCCATGATACGTGGCAGGCTGGTTGAAAAAAATGGCCAGCCAATTAACGCTGAAATGTTTACAGAAGAGCGCGCAAAAAGACTTGTTTCGCGCGAGTTTAATTTATCCTCAGCAGCTGTGATGCAAACAGATAATAAGTTACTTGAAGGCCGCTGGTGGCGTGCAGATGAAACCGCCGCGCCACTACTGTCGTTAGAGTTAGATATTGCACAGGCGCTAAATGTTAAGCTGGGGGACAAACTGACTTACGATATTGCTGGTGATAAAATTACCCTGACTGTCGCTAGCATTCGCAAAGTAGAGTGGGATAGTATGCGCGCGAACTTTTTTGCAGTAACGCCACCCAAAACGCTAGCCAAATTCAGCGCCAGTTATATGACTGCGTTTTACCTCCCTAAAAGCCAAGACAATGCGCTTAATCGTATGCTGCAACAGTTTCCCAATTTTACTGTGATCGATGTTGCCAGCGTGATGAACCAAGTGCGTGACATTATGAGCAAGCTAGCCACCGCAGTCAGCTTTGTGTTTGGCTTTTGTGTGCTGGCAGGCATTATTGTTTTATATGCCGCGCTAGTTGCCACTCGAACTGCACGCTTACAAGAGTCTACGCTGTTACGCGTATTAGGTGCATCGCGCAAGCAAGTAACCTTCACCATGCTCACTGAATTTGTCAGTATTGCTGTAGTAGCCTCTATTGTTGCGGTGTTAGTTGCTAGCAGTTTAAGTTATTATTTAAGTCACTTTGTGCTAGATATCCCATATCAATTTAATTTATCATTAGCACTTGGCGTGCTTGCTATTGCCCTTGTATTAATCCCCTTAGCCGCGTGGCTAGTCATTCGTGGCTACTTAAATGTGGCGCCAAAACAGCTGCTAAATAGCATTTAACCTTTAATAAATTGGTTATATACAACCACCATTATTGGTTGTATGTAGCCAATTTATAAGGCTATAATAGATGCCATAATAAGCCACCTTCTCAAGCAGTTGATTTTTAATCAATTTTTTAAAGCCTTGGCTAGATTAATTTTAGGCATGGCTTTTGCAGCATAATGAGTTGATATATACAATAAATTCAGCCAATTATTATAGGGATACGCATGAGAACCGCATTAACACCCAAACTCGTTACAATAGCCATTATTGTGGCTTATGCTACGCCCGCTATTGCAGAGAATAAAGCAGAAGCGTTAGAAACTGGCACAATTGAGGTCATTTCCACCACGCCACTGCCTGGTATTGGCACTTCTATTGACCAAGTGCCTTCCAATGTACAATCGGTTAGCTCAAAAGATATTGCCAAACAGCACACATTGGAACTATCCGATTACATCAACAACAACTTGGGTGGGGTTGCGATTACCGAAGGCCAAAGCAACCCCTACATGGCGGATGTGAATTTTCGTGGTTTTACCGCTTCTCCGTTAGCTGGCGCGCCACAGGGTCTGTCTGTGTTTCAAGATGGCGTGCGCATTAACGAGCCGTTTGGTGATACAGTCAACTGGGGCTTAATTCCACAAAGTGCGATTTCCAGCATCAATTTAATGCCAGGCTCCAACCCGGTATTTGGATTGAACACTTTGGGCGGCGCTCTTTCTGTAAACACTAAAAGCGGTGCAAGTTACCCCGGTTTATTTGCAGAGGTGATGGCAGGCTCTTGGGCGCGGCGCGGTTTTAACGCCGGTTATGGCGGCCAAAATGGCAACGTAGATTACTTTTTTACCGCCAACTTTAATAAAGAAAACGGCTGGCGCGATTACTCACAAAGTGAAGTGAATCAAGCATTTGGAAAAATTGGCTGGCAAAATGACACCACCGATTTGGATTTAAGTTTAACCGTAGCGCACAACAATTTAAACGGCGTGCAAGCGCTGCCTAAAAGCTGGCTCAATAAGCCTGAAGAAGGCTACACCTTCCCGGACAGTATTGGTAATCGTATGCAAATGCTCACGCTGAAAGGCAGCCACTTTTTTACCGACAATCATTTAATAGGCGCAAATGTATACGTGCGTAACAGCCGCATTAACAACTTTGCCAGTAATACCAATGATTGTTTTGCAAGCACAGAAACTAGCGCAGGCGATGAATGCGACCAAACATTAATTGAGGCTGTTAATATTGCTGACCAAGGTTCAAATGAGAAGTCTTCGAGCTCGCAATTAGGTTATGGTTTTGCTGCACAATATTCATATTTAGGCGATGTAATGCAACATAAAAACCAATTTACCACTGGTTTCAGCGCCGATTTAGGTCGTACCAAATATGTTTCCGCCGAGCAGGAAAGCAATTTCAGCCAAGACCGCGGCGCCGTTCCTGCGGATGACTTTGAAACTGAAACTGACATCAAAGCCAACAATAAATATCTGGGCTTGTACGCCACCGATATTTTCTCTATCAATGACAAGTTTCATGTGACATTATCTGGTCGTTACAACTATGTGCAAGTACGCATTAAAGATAACTCAGAAGTAAACCCAGACACTGGTAAATTTGTATCTGGTGATAGCAATAAGATTCAACACACCTTTAACCGCTTTAATCCCGCTATTGGCTTTAATTACAACCCCAGCATTGCATTAGGCTTTTTTGCGGGCTATAACGAAGGTATGCGGGCACCTACGCCAATTGAATTAAGCTGTGCGGATCCGCTGACACCATGCCGTTTGCCGACTGACTTTTTGGCAGATCCACTACTTGACCCTGTGATTTCTAAAACTTTTGAAGTTGGCGTGCGGGGCAAGATAAATAAAGCTTTCAACTGGAACGCTGGCGTGTTTCATTCCAAGTTAAAAGACGATATTCAATTTATTAGCAGCGGCAACAGCTTTAATTTGGGCTATTTTGATAACGTTGGCGATACCGAGCGTCAAGGCCTAGAGTTGGGCTTGGGCGCACAATTTGACAAGCTTAATTTAACTGCCAATTACCAGTATTTACGCGCTACGTTTAAAAATAGCGTGCAATTTCATAATGAAAATAACTCGTCTTCCGATGCTGATGGTAATTTCACTGCAAAATCGGGCGATTATTTACCTAATATTCCTAAACATTCGCTTAAATTACGTGCCGCTTATGACTTTACGCCTAGCTTAACCGTGGGTTTAAACATGATTGCAAGTGGTAGTGTCTTTGCGCGGGGTGATGAAAATAATGAAGACGTAAATGGTAAAGTAGCTGGTTATACGGTGTTTAACGCCGATGCTAATTGGCGATTTCATCAAAATTGGAGCGGCTTTTTAAAGGTCACCAATATTGCCGATAAAGATTATGCCAGCTTGGGCATATTAGGTACCAATGCGTTTAACACAGCCGATAGAAGCTTTAATGCTAATCCTGCAGATTGGCAAAGTGAGCAATTTCAATCGCCTGGCGCGCCGCGCGCTGCGTGGGTGGGTGTGCGTTATGAGTTTGGCGTTGCAAAAAAATCTGCTGCGGCCAATAGTGACAATGATTAATTTAAATACAGATTAGGTAAGTACTTGCTCGCACAGCAAATAGACTTAGAAGCAAAAATTCCGCAAATCAATCAAGCTAAAAAAATATTGATTGTGGAGGATGAAGCTTTGTTTGCTCGCGCAGTGCAAAAGCGCATGCAAAAAGCGGGCTTTGATTGCGAGCATGCAGAGACATTACAAGATGGCCGTGCCGTTGCAAAACAATTTGAGCCTGACATTGTGTTGCTGGATATGCGTTTGCCAGACGGTAACGGGCTTGATTACCTGCCTGAGTTGGTGGCAAACGGCGTAACAGTGATTGTGATGACAGCTTACGGTGACTTTGGCGATGCAGTCAATGCCATTAAGTTGGGTGCCAACGATTATTTGAAAAAGCCGATTGATTTAGAAGAGCTTTTGTTAATCGTGAAAAAAAATGAGAAAACTGCTGAACTTAAAACCAGCTTAGATTATTCGCGGCAACGCAATGCACACAGTGCGGATAATATTAATTTGATTGGTGAAAGTGCTGCTACACAAAGTTTACGTTCGCAAATTAATCGCATTGCAAGTCTAAAAAGCAATAATGAAATCACACCACCCACAGTATTGATTATAGGTGAAACAGGTACAGGTAAAGATGTGGTAGCACGCATGCTACATGCGGCTTGCCCGAATGCCGACAAACCTTTTGTACATGTCGATTGTGCATCACTACCAAATGAGTTAATTGAAGCTGAGTTATTCGGTCATGAAAAAGGTGCTTTTACTGGCGCAATAGGTGCGCGCCCAGGTTTGATTGAGGCGGCGGAAGACGGAACCTTGTTTCTCGATGAAATTGGTGAGCTGCCACTGGCCTTGCAAGCGAAGCTGCTAAATGTGCTAGAGCGCCGCGTGGTGCGTCGTTTAGGTTCTACTAAAGAGCGTAATGTGCCTGCGCGTATCATTGCTGCTACCAATCGCGATTTACATGAAATGGCACAAACAGGTAAATATCGTTCTGATCTATATTATCGTTTAAATGTGATGATGATTTCGTTAGCGCCTTTGCGCGAACGCGACGATGATGTGCTGTTGCTAGCCAAGCACTTTATGCAACTTACCGAAAAACGTTATGGCTTAGCCAAACATGCTTTAAGTGCTAGTGCGTTAAATGCTTTATTAGAATATAGTTGGCCTGGCAATATACGCGAGTTACGTCATCAAATCAGCCGTGCAGTGTTATTGTGTTCGGGTGCGCAAATTTCGGCGAATGATTTAGCTTTACGTGAAACCAAGCCAGAACAAGCAGCGAATAATACTCAAGCGTTATTAACACTTGAGGCGTCAGAAAAAATGATGCTCATCAATGCGCTAGAAGCGTCACATAACAACGTATCTGAAGCGGCAAGGATACTTAATATTAGCCGCATGACCATGCGTTATCGTATGGATAAACATCACCTAAGCCGCTAAAAAAACGCTACCCCATGGTAATATTGAAGTTAATTAAACACGGGAAATTAGCATGAAAATAGGTACGCCACTTTCACCTTCTGCCACTAAAGTGATGCTACTTGGCAGTGGCGAGCTGGGTAAAGAAGTGATTATTGCCTTGCAACGATTTGGGGTTGAAGTGATTGCTGTTGACCGTTACGAAAACGCACCCGGGCAGCAAGTCGCGCATCACGCCTATACCATTGATATGACGGATGCAGCCGCGCTAAAAGCCTTAATATACAAAGAAAAACCACATTTAATTGTGCCAGAAATTGAGGCGCTTAATACTGATGCGCTGGCTGAGATTGAGGCTGAAGGGTTTACTGTAATCCCAACCGTAAAAGCCGTACAACTCACTATGAACCGTGAAGGTATTCGTCGGCTTGCAGCAGAAGAACTCAAATTACCTGTTTCACCTTATGCGTTCGCGCGCTCTGCAATCGAGCTGCAGGCCAGCATAGACGGGCATGCTGGAGCACCTAAAATTGGTTATCCATGTTTTATTAAACCTACAATGTCATCTAGTGGTAAAGGCCAATCGCGAGTGACCGAACAATCACAAGTGCAAGCGGCATGGGATTATGCCGCTACTGGTGGGCGTGTGAATTTGGGCGTGGTGATAGTAGAAGGCCAAATTGATTTTGATTACGAAATCACCTTGCTCACTGTTCGGGCTAAAAACGCAGCTGGTGAAACACAGACTTATTTCTGCGAACCTATCGGCCATGTGCAAAAAAATGGTGATTATGTCGAAAGCTGGCAACCACAAGCCATGGCAGCAAACGCGCTTAACAATGCGCAGCACATTGCTAAAACTATTACTGACGCGCTTGGCGGCTTAGGGCTGTTTGGGGTAGAGTTGTTTATAAAAGGCGATGATGTGTGGTTTAGCGAGGTAAGCCCTCGCCCACATGACACTGGCATGGTAACGATGTGCAGCCAGCGTTTGAGTGAATTTGAGTTGCATGCGCGTGCCATTTTGGGATTGCCAGTAGATGTAAGCATGACAAAAATAGGTGCCAGCGCAGTTATTTATGGCGGGACTGAATCAAATAACCTTAAATACGATGGCCTGCAAGCCGCCCTAGCTGTGCCTTGCAGCGATGTGCGTTTGTTTGGTAAACCACAATCTTTTGTGAAACGTCGCATGGGTGTGGCGTTGGCGACTGGGCAAGACGCAGATCAGGCCAGAAGCCGCGCAAAGCTTGCTGCGAGTTTAGTGAAGCCTAGCCACGAATCAAATGCTGGATAAAATAGAAGAAGTAGGTAGCACTAAATCTACCTTCTACGAGCTGTTGGGTGGCGCGCAAGGCGGCACCGAAAAAATCCGCGTTTTGGTAGAAACATTTTATGACATTATGGACGCCGACCCACAAGCCTCACCAATACGCGCTTTGCATCCTGTAGATTTAACCTCATCACGCGAAAAGTTATTTATGTTTTTAACAGGATGGACAGGCGGGCCGCAGTTATATGTAGAGCGTTACGGTCACCCAAGATTACGTCAGCGCCATATGCCGTTTAACATTGGCGAATCAGAACGTGACCAATGGATTACTTGTATGCTAAAAGCGATGCATGCATTGCAACTAGAAGAAATGTTGATTAAAAAACTGGCACAACAACTCTATGGTGTTGCTGACTTTATGCGCAATCAACATAGTTAGCTAATGGCATGCTTAAACAAGTTATTAGCTTAAGTAGTCTGTAACTTGGTGCACCGAATAATCCTAATAATAAATAGTATTCTTTATTTTTAATGTAGTATCCCGTTAAGATTTCCTTGCAATTCATTTTATAACTATAAAAAACATAGGGTTGAATTTTTTGGGCATGACTACGTATAAACATCGTTGGTATAAACATCGTTGCCATAAAAAATCGTGGTTATTTGCGCTGCTGATCAGCCTATTATTTGGCATTCTAAGTAGTAATGTCTTTGCTGCTCAAACTAAATACACCCAAGCTGAGATTGAATGGCTTAAACTTAATTCCAATATTAAAGTCGCCGTTTCTGCCGATTACGCACCTATCAGTTTTATGCAAGATGATGGCAAGCATGCAGGCATTTCAGCAGATTATCTTGCGCAAATTGAAGAGCAGCTTAAAGCCATCAATCCAACATTTAAGTTCAAAACTTGTTTTGCCCAGCAAAGCTGAGCGCGCTGCAAATGATCCACTGACTAAACATGTGAATATGGTGGTAGATTTTGCTGAAACGCCAGAACGGCTGAAATATTGGCATTTTACCAAGCCCTATATGGTTTCAACCTTACATTTAATTGTGCGCCAAGATAGCAAAATGACCAGCAACTTAAGTCATATTGGCAATGTAAAAATTGCTGTTGTTAACTACTACGCAGCGCGCGAGCTATTTGCCAGCGACCACCCCAATTTAGAGTTGATTTTAGTTAACACCACTCAAGAAGGCTTAAAAAAGTGGCCTTTGGCGAGGTGCAAGGCTTTGTCAGTGATTTGCCAGTAACCAGCTACTGGTCAAATAAAGCCCAACTAACAGGCTTAAAAGTAGCGGGTGAGTTGCCTTACAAACACCAAATTAGCATCGCTAGCAGCAAATATGAGCCACAGTTACATGGCATCTTAGAAAAGTCGTTGGCAGAAATAGATGTCAAAACGCGCGAGGAAATTCATAATCGCTGGATTATTGGTCCTTTTGCTAATAAACCTTTTTTTAAAGATGTCCGTGTATGGTTAATTTTAGTTGGTTTGCTGACATTTGCTTGGATGGCAGGCTGGCTTAAAGATAATATTAATAAGCAAAATGCAAGGCTGATTAAGCAACAAAATGCCTTGGCTTTACTCACGCAAATCCAGTTGCGTGATGAAGAATCGCTAGATAAAATTTATAAAAACTATGCAAAGGTAGCAGCAAACACCTTGGATGTAGAGCGAGTAAGTATTTGGCTGTTTGATGAAGATTGTAAACAGCTTAATTGCATGTGTCTGTACTCAGCATCTGAGAATAACTATTCAACAACATCTACTTTGTGGGCGGACGACTTTCCTAATTACTTTAATGCACTGGCAAGGCATCGTGTGATTGCGGTGGAGGATGCGATGCAACACGATTGCACAGAAGAGTTTACCCATGGCTACTTGCAACAAAACAATATAGGCGCCATGCTAGATAGTACCATTCGTTTAAACGGTAAAAGTATCGGCGTGGTGTGCCATGAGCATGTAGGTGGCACACGAAAATGGACGCTGGACGAGCAGAGTTTTGCTGAATCAATTGCCGATCTAAGTCGAATAGTGATGGAAACAAGCTTGCGTCGCGATGCACAGTTTGAGCTACAGCAATACAGCGACAAGCTAGCTAAAATGGTGGATGAACGATCATTGTTACTAGCGCAAAGTGAAAAGCGCTACAACTATGTGCTGCAACATGCACCTATTCCTATTTTAGTACTTAAAAAAAATGGTGAAATGATTGAAGTTAAGCCATAAGCAGCGACAGCATTTGGCACCAGCAGAGATGACTTAATAGATGAAAATTTTTTAAAGACCATTGTTGCTATGGAATCACGTAAAAAAGCGGTTTCAATGGCAGCGCGCACCTTAAAAGGTGAAATGTTTCGCGATGTAGAGCTAACGCTGCAAACAGTGAAAGGAGAAAAATTTGTGCATTTATGCTCTGTTGGCATGGTGACAGATGATGCGGATAAACAGCTCGGTCAAATGGTAGCGATTGCGCAAAATATTACTCAACAAAAAACACTACAGGCTACTTTAGTCAAAGCACGCTAGGCTGCAGAATCGGCTGATCGTATTAAATCGATGTTTGTGGCTTCGATGTCACACGAGTTAGGCACCCCTTTAAACTCCATTATTGGTTTTTTAGGCGTAGTACTACAAGGTATGTCTGGTGAGTTAAATGTAAAGCAAAAAGACCAGCTTGGGCGCGCTTATTACTCATCTAAACATTTGTTATCGTTGATTACTGATGTCATTGATATCTCTAAAATTGAGGCTGGTTTTTTACAAGTGCATGTTGAAAAATTTAAACTCTCTTTGTTGTTTAACGAAGTACAACACGCTGTTCAACACTTGGCGGAAGAGAAAGACCTGGAATTAGCGGTGATGTGTCCTGATGATATCTACTCAGAAACAGATCGCAAACGCCTGTATCAAGTTGTATTGAATGTAGTGAGCAATGGCTTAAAATATACCGAGCAAGGCGCAGCGAAAGTGATGGTGAGTATTAGTAATGAAATGCTGATAATTGCAGTAGAAGATACTGGTATTGGTATCAATGAAGCAGGTTTAGAAAAACTATTTAAACCATTTGAGCGTATAGAATCTCATTTAAAAATTAAAACCTTAGGTACAGGATTGGGACTGTATCTAACCCGAAAAATTTTGGTACAACTGTTGGGAGGCGAAATTTCAGTCAGGAGCAAAATAGGTCAAGGCAGCATTTTCACCATACGCGTACCCATTAAACTGCCTGAAATTGTCATGCAAAACTACACCTCAATTTTGGAGGATACAGCACCATGACGACTGCCCTAATTATCGAGGACAACGACAATAACTTGGAGCTGATTCGATTTATATTAGAGCAAGCTGGCTACAAAACACGCTTTGCTATGACTGGACTAGAAGGCGCGCAGCAGGCATTAAGTATTCCACCCGATTTTATTATTTTAGATATACAATTACCAGATATTAATGGGCTTGAAGTGCTAAAACGCATTCGTGCGTCTTCTGTGGGTGCAACCATACCAATTATTGCGATGACGTCGTACGCAATGTCAGGAGATAAAGAAAAATTATTAGCAGAAGGCTGCACCGCCTATATTGAAAAACCAATTGAACCTAGTTTAGTAATTGGACAAATTGAAGCCGCAATAAGTAGTGAAAGATAAATAAAAATGAAAATTTTAGTGGCTGAGGATGATGAAAATTCTAGACAATTGTTAGAGGCAGAATTGTCTGGTGAGGGCTATGAAACAGTCAGCTTTGATGATGGCTTAAAAGCCTTGTCTTATTTACAGATTGAACCTGTCGATTTAATTATCTCTGATATTTTAATGCCAGAACTTGATGGCTATGGTTTATGCCGCGCTCTCAAGCAAAACCATGCCTTGCAAAAAATTCCTTTTATTTTTTATACTGCTACCTATACCACCCCGCAAGATGAGCGTTTTGCGATTGCATTAGGCGCCAATAAATTCATTATTAAGCCCATGTTAATGCCAGATTTATTAAAAGTCATCAGGCAAGTGCTTGAATCTGAAGAGGCGGGCAGGGGGCCAAAAAATCGTGGGCTTTATCGTGGTAGCCCACTTAAACTAGACAAGCAACATGTAGATTTGGTGCGAGGTAAATTGGATAAAAAACTGATAGAGCTGAATGAAGAAAAAGCAAAGCTAATAGAAAGTGAAGCGCGCTTTAGAGATTTTGCCGAAGCATCCGCCGATTGGTTTTGGGAATCTAACCAACAACACAAGATTAATGCGCTAACTGGTGGTCCAGAGGGGTTAAACTTTTATAGTTTGACCGATTTAGCAGAAGCCTGTCATAGCCACTCCTCTAACGAAATGCTTAAAACTTTGCAAGCACATAAACGTTTTTCTGATTATGTGGTGCACTTTACCGACGAGCAAGGCAAATTGGTGTATTTGCGTGTTTCTGGTAAGCCAATATTTGAGCTGAATGGAAATTTTAGTGGCTACCGAGGCGTTGGACGCGATGTGAGCGAAATGGTCGCGCTCAACCGCAAAGTAGAATTTTTAGCCTCACATGACGACTTAACAGGCTTACCAAACCGTAATTTATTTAGACAACGCTTAGAACACGCCATTGCAAAAGCAGGGCGAACTTCTTCCCAAGTATTGTTATTATTTTTTGATTTAGATAAATTTAAATTGGTCAATGACACGCTGGGTCACGAGGCGGGTGATCAATTGTTGATTATGGCGACTAAGCGCATTAGTGAAAAAGCGCGCGCAACGGATGCGCTGTGTCGATTAGGCGGCGATGAGTTTGTGATGGTGATGGAAGGTGCTTCTCCACAAGATGGACATAGGCTGGTACGCGATATTATCTCTGCATTTTCTGTGCCATTTGAAATACAACAGCAAAAAGTGTACTGCACGACTAGTATAGGCGTTAGTGTGTATCCAGATGATACTACCGACCCACAAACGTTAATGGTATATGCTGATTTGGCGATGTACCGCGCCAAACAAAATGGCCGCAACGATTTTGAGTTTTACACCAGCAACCTTAATTTTATTGCACATCAGTGGTTGGACATGGAAAATGGCATTCGTCATGCTTTTAAAGACGAGCAGTTTTTTGTGTTGTTTCAACCACAGGTGGAAAACACTAAAAATCAATTAACGGGCATGGAGGTCTTACTGCGCTGGCGCCATCCAGAGCGCGGTCTGATTCCACCGCTTGAGTTTATAAAAATTGCCGAACAATCCGCGCTGATTAATCAAATAGGTGAATTTGTTACTGAAGCAGCCTGTAAGCAAATACGCGCTTGGCTCGACAAAGGTTTAAGCGTACCACGTGTTTCAATCAATATTTCTGCGCGGCATTTACGCTCGCAAACACTGGTAAAAACATTGATTAGTACAGCGGCTAAGTATGGTCTTGAGCCGAGTATGCTATGCGTTGAGATTACCGAGCATGCGTTGTTAGAAGAGGGTGATACGGTTAAAAAGAATATGCACCAAATTAAAGAGGCGGGTTTTAGTATCTCGTTAGATGATTTTGGTATGGGACACTCATCGTTGTTATATCTTAAGCGTTGGGCTGTGGATGAGGTGAAGATTGATCGTAGCTTTGTAGATGGTTTGGTTAATAGTGCAGAAGACCGCGTGATTGTAAAAGCGATTGTAGCGCTTGGTGATGCGCTGGGCTTGCAGTTGGTGGGCGAGGGCGTAGAAAACCAAATGCAAGCAGATATTTTAGCGGCGAGTGGCTGCAAAAATGTGCAAGGCTACTTTTATTCGCCACCGATTGAGGCCAAAGAGATGGAAACTTGGCTAAAAAAGAATGGTAGTAAAAAGCAATGAGCAAAAATTGCGTATTAAAAAGCCTCATTTCTGAGGCTTTTTTGTTAACGCTCTAGAGCGATAGCTTAATATTATTTATTAGGCCTTAAACCACCCAGCAGAGCCGCCACTGGTAGTTTGCGGTTAATAATAGAAGAGTTTTTGCTGTTTTCTGTGCTGTTTTTAGCTGGCTCGTAAGGCTTATCAAACCAAGGGTCAGCCGCAGGTTTGCGTGTGTGTTGCCGCGGTCTAGATTCGTGTCCAGAATCATACTTAGTTATGTTTGATTGAGTTCTATTTGATTCAACTGCCGTGCTGCTTTGAGCATGTTCGCGAGCCGCATGGACGCTGGACTTGCGCGCAGGTGCTTTAATGTCAGCGGTTTCTTTGTCTATACTACGTTTAATTAGCTTTTCAATTTCAACCAAGTATTTTTCTTCATCTTCGCACACCAATGAGATTGCCACACCACTCGCACCTGCGCGGCCGGTACGGCCTATGCGATGTACATAATCTTCTGGTGCAGATGGAATCTCATAGTTAATCACCATCGGCAAATCGCTAATGTCTAAGCCACGCGCAGCAACGTCTGTTGCTACCAGTGCAGTAATTTTGCCTGCCTTAAACGCATCCAAAGCTTCTAAACGCTCTTTTTGGCTTTTGTCACCGTGAATTGATTCTGCCGCAATGCCATCTTTATGCAAGGCTTTGCTGAGTCTGCTGGCTGTGATTTTTGTTTTAGTAAAGATAATGACTTGCTTATTGTCGTCAGCTTTTAGCAATTGTGTCAGCAACGCTTGTTTTTTGCTTTGCTCAACCAAATAAACTTTTTGCGACACATTTTCGGCTGTGGCATTGCTACGAGCAACTTCTATCAACGTTGGATTCGTTAAGAAATCATCCGCTAACTTTTTGATTTCATTTGAAAATGTGGCTGAAAACATGAGGTTTTGACGTTGTTTTGGCAACAAAGCTAAAATGCGTTTTAAATCGGGCATGAAGCCCATGTCCAGCATTCTATCGGCTTCATCCAACACCAAAATTTGTACTTGACCTAAGTTAAGCGTTTTTTGCTCCACATGGTCTAGCAAACGGCCTGGTGTAGCCACCAAAATTTCTACACCGGTTTTTAAGTGCGGTGTTTGCGTTTTTATATCTACGCCACCAAATACGACCAAGCTTTTTAGCGGTGTATGTTTGGCGTAAACCTTAACACTTTCTTCTACCTGAATCGCCAATTCACGCGTTGGTGTAAGTACTAAGGCACGTATTGGGTGCTTGGCAGGGCTGGTACTAGTGCTAGCAAACGGTAATAATTTTTGTAAAATCGGCAGCGCAAAAGCTGCCGTTTTACCAGTACCAGTTTGCGCACCTGCCATTAAATCTAAGCCTTGCATGGCCAATGGAATAGCCTTAGCTTGAATGGGTGTGGGCGTGGTGTAGCCTGTTTCCTGCACCGCTTTGAGAAGCGGTGCAGCCAAACCTAGTTCATCAAACTGCGTAATTTCAGTTGTCATTATTTCAGTCGCCATGTTTAAAACTTAAGCAAAACTACGTGGGCGACGAGGTGCACTGTCACCATTACTTTGGGCCCCGCCAGAACGCGTAGGACGGTCACCACTTGCTTGATTAGTACGTGGGCGTGGGTTGCCAAATTTTTCGCCTGTGGCAGCGCCAGTAGCTGCACGCGGTGCATCACCACGTGGTGCTGTAGATCGTGGCGCAGATGAGCGTGGTGCCGATGAACGATTTGCCCGATCACCAAAGCCGCCTTCAGGTTTGCGTGCATATGGTTTTGCAGCATTGTTTCTGTCACCAAAACCTTTGCTCAACTCTTTAGCAAATTGCATATCGGTGTCTTTAGTATAGCTGCGGCTATTTCCATTCACTTCGCTCGAAGCTTCACGCGGTGCACGGTTGCCAGCAAATTCATTGCTGCCGTTAGCATTGTTAGAAAAGCGCTCACGGTTTGGTGCGTCATTGCGTGCTGGGCGGCCTGCATTGTAAGCTGGCTTGTCACCAAAAGCAGGGCGGTCGCCAAACGCTGGGCGATCATTGTAAGGGCGTGCAGAACGTGTGTCGCTATTTGTGCGCTCTTTATTGCGGTCGTTAAAGCCGCCAGAACGTGCGCCGTAAGATTTTTCACCAGCTGGCTTCTCTCCCATAATTCTATCGCCAAATGTACCACGATTGTCACGGCCAGCATCACGCGATTGATAACCAGCGCGATCACCTGGTTTGTGCGCACTGCGTTCGTTGCGGCCTGCGCCGTAACCACCGCGGTCGCCATTGCCACGTCTAGCACCATCTGGCTTGCTTGAAGTAAAGCTACGTTTTGGCTCAAAGCCTTCAATCACGGCTGCTTCTAATTTTTGGCCTGTGTATTGCTCAATTTTGCGCAATAAATGTCTATCCATATTAGATGCAAACGAAATGGCAGTGCCTTTGTTATTCGCACGGCCAGTACGGCCAATACGGTGCACATAGTCTTCAGCAAATTTAGGTAAATCATAATTAATCACATGGCTAATGCCTTGCACATCAATGCCGCGCGCCGCAACATCGGTTGCAACCAATACTTTTACATCGCCATGACGTAATTTGGTTAGCGTGCGATTACGTGCACCTTGTGTCATGTCACCATGCAGTGCAGCTGTTTTATGGCCAGCGGCATACAAGTCTTCTGCCAATACATCCGCATGACGCTTGGTGCTGGTGAAAATAATCGCTTGGTTCATGTCTGGTGCAATTAACAAATGTTCTAATAATTTGTTTTTATGTGTCATGTCATCGACAAAGTGTAAACGTTGCTCAATATTGGCATGTTTTTCTCTTTGTGATGCCACTTGTAGCGTGATTGGATTATTTAAAAACTGTTTCGCAATGTGACCGATGCCATCAAGCGTGGCAGAGAACAATAGCGTTTGACGCTCTTTTGGCAAGGCGGCGCAAATTTTTTCAACATCAGGCATAAAGCCCATATCGAGCATTCTATCGGCTTCATCTAGCACTAACATTTGCAAACGGCTCAGGTCAATGCGGCCGCGCTCCATGTGGTCAATAAAGCGACCTGGTGTGGCCACTAAAATATCGAGTGGTTGCGATAGCAATTTATTTTGTAATGGGTAAGGCATGCCACCGACAATACTGACCGTGCGAGCACGGATATATTTACCATATTTACGCGCTGCTTCGTTGACTTGAGCAGCCAATTCGCGCGTTGGAGTGAGTACTAAAATACGTGGGCCACGGCTGTTAGACGCGTGTGGAGTGGCTAATAAGTTAAGTGCTGGCAGTGTAAACGCAGCAGTCTTGCCTGTGCCAGTTTGGGCAGAGGCCATAATGTCACGGCCTTTTAATGCATCAGGTATTGCTTGCGCTTGTACCGCGGTTGGCGTTGTATAGCCTGCTTCTAGTACGGCACGTAATAAAGTTGGGTGTAAGTTTAATGCTTCAAAAGCATTAGACGTTGTTGAGGTTGATTCTGAAGTATTTAATTCTGGGGTGTTTAATTCTAAAGACAAAATATGTCCCTTTCGATGAAAAACAAAAAAGGGCGCAAGCAAACACATATAGATTGAAATTATGCTTTAAACATATCAATTTCAACATAAAACGCGAAAAGCACTGTATTTAATCAAACAGTAATAATGATGCTTTTTACCAGCGCACGGGCATAGCCGCTAACCAGTAAAAGATAGACATTTGTCTATATGATAGTCGCTTCAACATTTCACGAGCGACAATAAGGTCAGGGCGATGGGTTTAAAACTAAAGTCTTAAAAACTAAAAACTTAATTAAGCAAAAGTTATAACTTGCGCGCAGTATAACCATTTAAGCGCAAATGTCAAATTAATTAAGCTATTGCAAATTTATATGGGGTGAAATGTGTTAGAATCGCGCCCTTTCAAACCTTTGGCAGCACATATGTCTAGCACTCCTAATTCTCGCAATTTGCGCAACGTCGCAATTATCGCCCACGTTGACCATGGTAAAACCACTATGGTAGATAAATTGTTACAACAAGCAGGTACTTTCGCTTCTCATCATGCCGTGGTGGAGCGCGTGATGGACAGCAACGACCTTGAACGCGAACGCGGTATTACTATTTTGGCTAAAAATACCGCCGTGGTTTATGAAGGTACGCACATTAATATTGTGGACACACCTGGTCACGCCGACTTTGGCGGCGAAGTAGAGCGCGTATTAGGCATGGTAGATGGTGTTGTGTTGTTGGTGGACGCGGTTGAAGGCCCAATGCCGCAAACGCGTTTTGTCACTAAAAAGGCGCTGGCACTAGGTTTAAAACCAATCGTGGTAATCAATAAAGTAGATCGCCCAGGCGCGCGTACTGATTGGGTGATTAATCACACCTTTGATTTGTTTGCCAATTTAGGCGCAACAGATGAGCAATTAGACTT
>JANMBK010000027.1:0-3864 GCA_031360365.1 Methylophilaceae bacterium | reverse complement strand
GCGTTGATTGTGTGCATTACTGAGGGCATTCCGGTGTTGGATATGCTCAATGTAAAAGCAGCGATTAATATTAAAAGCGCACTACAAGCCAATGGCGTTAAGCTGATTGGGCCCAATTGCCCTGGCATTATCACGCCTGACGAATGCAAAATTGGCATTATGCCAGGTAGTATTCACTTGCGCGGTAAGGTCGGCGTGGTGTCGCGCTCTGGCACGCTCACATATGAAGCGGTGCATCAAACTACTGGGTTAGGATTAGGTCAAACAACTTGCGTGGGCATTGGCGGCGACCCAATCAAAGGTCTAAATTTTATTGATTGCCTAGCCATGTTTGAGGATGACCCTGAAACTGAAGCAATTATCATGGTGGGCGAAATTGGTGGCAGCGATGAAGAAGCGGCAGCTGATTACATTAAGCACCACGTCACTAAGCCGGTGGCTGCCTATATTGCAGGCCTCACCGCGCCAGCAGGCAAGCGTATGGGGCATGCAGGGGCAATTATCTCTGGCGGCAGTGGCCGTGCTGAAGATAAAATTAAAGCATTAGAACTTGCAGGCTGTGTGGTGGCTAATTCGCCCGCTGGCTTGGGCGAAGCCGTTTTGCATGCGATTAAACTCAAAGGCTAATAAAAATAAGGCAAATATATAAAGGTATGTCATTGAAAAAAATTATTGTATTCGTTGTATTTATTTTTACTGCGCAGTTTAGTCTAGTGCAACATTGTTTGGCAGCAGATATTGCCTATCTTCTTACCGCAGCGTCCAAGGGCGATGTGCCTACCGTAAAAGCCATGCTAGATAGTGGCGCCAATGCTGAAGCCAAAGACGAAAACGGCATTACTGCGCTAATGTATGCTGCGCGCAAAAACCGCGCGGAAGTTGCCAGCTTACTTATTAGCAAAGGCGCGCAAGTGAACGCCAAAGACAATGGTGGCTGGACACCATTGATGTTTGCCGCCAAGAAAAACCACATAGAAACGGTGAAAGTGCTGCTGGATAAAGGCGCCGACCCAAAGCTACGTGATGAAAGCGGCTGGAGCGCATTTGGCATGGCTTCAACCTCTGGTTATAGCGAAATTGTTAACCTAATGATTAAAAGTGGTGTAGATGCTAATGCCAAGAGTGACGACGGCAAAACGCCGCTAATGTACGCAGCCAAAAGTGGCGATGTGCCGACGATTACCGCGTTAATGGCGCAAGGCGCACAAGCCAACGCACACGACAGGCTAGGCGCCACAGCGCTGATGTATGCTGCGCGCGAGGGCCATGCGCCAGCTGTGACATACATGCTAAGTCGTGGTTCTAAGGTGGATGAACAAGACCAATCGCGCTGGACTGCGCTGACTTGGGCGGTGAAAAAAGCCCAAGTAGAAGTGGCAAAAACACTATTGGTGAACAAAGCGGATGTGAATCACGAAGATTCTGAAGGCACGCCTTTAATACAATTGGCGGTAGATACTGGCTCACAAGACATGGTGAAATTGTTGCTAGAATATAAGGCAAATGTAAAAGCACGCGATAAATATGGCCTTACCGCTTATGTCTATGCGCTTAAAAAAGGTGAGCCAGAGATTGTAAAATTGATCAAAAATGCTGGTGGAAAATACTAGGTTCAAATACTAAGCCTATGAAAATCGCCACTTTACAATTTACGCTATGAAAATAGCTATATGTCAATTAAATGCGACTGTTGGCGATATTGCTGGCAACGCGGCCAAAATATTAGACTTCGCTAACCGCGCGCAACATCAGGGCGCCAGCCTAATGATTACGCCAGAATTAGCACTTTGTGGTTACCCGCCAGAAGATTTATTATTCCGCGAGGATTTTAGACAGTCCTGCGAGCAAGAACTGGTGCGGCTTGCAGAGCAGACAAATAAGATAAGCCTACTTATAGGCCATCCACATGTTAAAAATGGCCATTTATATAACGCGGCCAGCTTGCTAGAAAACGGCAAAATCCAAGCCACTTATCACAAACAATGCCTGCCTAATCATAGTGTATTTGATGAGGAGCGCTATTTTGAAGCGGGTAACGAGGCATTGGTATTTTCGCATTGCGGCACAAAATTTGGTGTAATGATTTGCGCCGATGGCTGGGAACTCACACCCGCCCTAAAAGCCAAGCAAGCAGGTGCAGAGTTTTTACTTGTGCTTAACGCCTCGCCTTATCACATTGATAAGCTAGAAACGCGTTATGAAGTGCTAAAAGAACGAGTGGCTGAAACCGGTTTACCCATTATTTATTGCAACTTGGTAGGCGGGCAAGACGAGCTAGTGTTTGATGGCGGCTCTTTTGTACTCGATAAAACTGGCAGCGTTACACAACAATTAGCTTCGTTTGAAGAGGCATTAGCTATCGTAGAAATAGATGGCCTACAGCCCAACATCCATGCGCCTTCCAAAGCACTTGTTTTAGATAAATTAAGCCCAAAACTAACTTTAGAAGCGGCTGTTTACAACGCTCTTAAACTGGGCTTAGCTGATTATGTGAATAAAAATGGCTTTCCCAGTGTCGTGCTAGGGCTATCTGGCGGCATCGATTCTGCCTTAACTTTAGCAATTGCAGTTGATGCACTTGGTGCCGAGCGCGTAAAAGTGGTGATGATGTCATCTGAATTTACCGCCAGCATGAGTGTGGATGATGCGGTGGAAATGGCCAATTTGGTTGGGGTGAAACACAGCCAATTGCCGATTAAAGATTTATTCGAACTGTTCCGCGAAACCCTTGCGCCAGAATTCGGCGATTTGCCTTTTGGTACCGCAGAAGAAAACTTGCAGGCGCGTATTCGTGGCATGTTATTGATGGCACTCAGCAACAAGTTTGGTAGCATTGTGCTGACTACGGGCAATAAATCGGAGATGGCGGTGGGCTACAGCACGCTCTATGGCGACATGGCAGGCGGGTTCTCTTTATTGAAAGACGTGCCTAAAACGCTAGTGTATAAGCTGGCAGAATATCGTAATAGTCTGTCAAAAGTGATTCCAGAACGCATTATCACCCGCGCGCCAAGCGCCGAGCTGCGCGCCAACCAAACTGACCAGGACAGCCTGCCGCCCTACGACATTTTAGACGCCATTATGCAAGCCTACGTGGAAGAAGACTTAAGCCGCACTGCCATTATGGCCAAAGGTTATGCTGAACAAGACGTAAGCCGTGTCACAAATTTAATCGACCGCAACGAATATAAACGCCGCCAAGCGCCAGTTGGGGTTAGAATTACGCAAAGGGGATTTGGCAAAGATAGGCGTTATCCGATAACATGTAATTTGAAGTTTTAACTTAATCATTTGGCTTTTAAACTGGGGAACTGGCATGAAAAAAATTGAAGCAGTCATTAAACCTTTCAAACTAGACGAAGTACGCGAAGCGCTATCAGAAATTGGCGTCAACGGCCTTACCGTGACTGAGGTAAAAGGATTTGGCCGCCAAAAAGGTCATACCGAGCTTTACCGTGGTGCCGAATACGTGGTAGATTTTTTACCCAAAATTAAGCTTGAGTTAGTGGTGGGCGATGACTTGGTAGAAGCCAGCATGGAAGCTATTATCAAATCTGCGCATACTGGAAAAATTGGCGATGGCAAGATTTTTGTCAGCGCAATAGAACAAGTAGTAAGAATCAGAACGGGCGAGACTGGTGAAGCTGCGGTTTAAGCAGCCTGCCCAATAAAAATTAAGTTCTTTTTTGGGTTCTACTCCATGTTAGGCTAATCATAGGAATAGTGTTGTGATTGATGTTACGAGTATTGCCTACGGATTTAACCTTGCAAAAGGGGTTTATGGCGCACTTGAGTTTATAAAGAAAAATGCTGGTAGTGATATTATATCGGCATACTTTCGCTATGATGGAACGCGAGTGGAGG
>JANMBK010000018.1:0-5630 GCA_031360365.1 Methylophilaceae bacterium | reverse complement strand
AAGGGCGACGCTTACGTGACCTCTGACGTTGGTCAACATCAAATGTGGGCTGCCCAATACTATAAGTTTGATAGACCACGCCGTTGGATAAACTCGGGCGGGCTAGGCACTATGGGCGTTGGTTTACCTTATGCGATGGGCTGCCAATTTGCCGATAAAAACGCGCAAGTAGCGTGCGTTACGGGCGAAGGCAGTATTCAAATGAATATTCAGGAGCTTTCCACCTGCGCGCAATACGGTTTACCGATTAAAGTGATTTTGTTAAACAACCGCTATTTGGGCATGGTGCGCCAATGGCAAGAGTTTTTCTACGAAAATCGTTATGCTGAATCTTACATGGATAGCTTGCCCGACTTTGTGAAACTGGCCGAATCATATGGTCACGTTGGCATGCAAATTACCAAGCCAGGCGATGTTGAAGGCGCATTAAAAGAGGCGTTTGCCAAAAAAGATAAATTTGTGTTTATGGATTTTATTACCGAGCAAAAAGAAAATGTGTTCCCCATGGTGGAAAACGGCCGTGGCATTTCTGAGATGATATTAGGTGACACAAAAAAGCCTGATGAGAATAAGGGAGCGAAGTAATGAAACACATTATTTCCATTCTCATTGAGAACGAAGCTGGCGCACTGTCAAGGGTTGCCGGCTTGTTCTCTGCACGTGGTTACAATATTGAATCGCTCACCGTGGCGCCGACAGAAGATGCCACCATGTCGCGTATGACCATTGTCACCAGCGGCTCGGATGAAGTGATTGAGCAAATTATTAAGCAGTTAAACAAGCTGATTGATGTTATCAAAGTACTGGATTTAAACGATGGCAAATTTATCGAGCGCGAGTTAATGTTAGTAAAAGTAAAAGCTACAGCGCAATACCGCGAAGAGATGAAGCGCATGTGTGACATTTTCCGTGGCCGTATTATTGATGTGGCCGACGGCAGTTTTACCATAGAGCTTACCGGCTCGGGCAGCAAGTTAGACGCTTTTATCGAAAGCTTAGACAACACCGCGATTTTAGAAACCGTGCGCACAGGCGCATCGGGCATTGGTCGTGGCGATAGAGTTTTAAAACTATAGTTAGAATATCAAACCAATTAAGCAACTGAATTTAAGGAAAAAAAATGAAAGTGTATTACGACAAAGACGCAGACCTGAGTATTATTAAAAGCAAAAAAGTCACCATTGTGGGTTATGGCTCGCAAGGTCATGCGCACGCGGCCAACCTAAAAGACAGCGGCGTAACCGTTACCATCGGCCTGCGTAAGGAAGGCAGCTCATGGGCAAAAGCGGTAGGCGCAGGCCATAAAGTAATGGATATTGCAGATAGTGTTAAAGAAGCCGATGTCGTGATGATTTTATTGCCAGATGAAACCATGGCAGGTATTTTTCATGCCGAAGTTGCACCTAACCTTAAAAAAGGCGCGGCACTTGCTTTCGCGCATGGCTTTAACATTCACTATAACCAAATTACGCCACGTGCTGACTTAGACGTGATTATGATAGCGCCAAAAGGCCCAGGCCACACGGTGCGTAGCGAATACCTAAAAGGCGGCGGCGTGCCTTCACTCATCGCCGTATATCAAGATAAATCAGGCAAGGCCAAAGATATTTCATTGTCATACGCAGCGGCCAATGGCGGCACCAAAGGTGGGGTGATTGAGACTGACTTTCGTGAAGAAACTGAAACGGATTTATTCGGCGAGCAAGCCGTTTTATGCGGTGGTGCGGTTGAGCTAGTTAAAGCCGGCTTTGAAACGCTAACAGAAGCGGGCTACGCGCCTGAGATGGCTTATTTTGAGTGCTTACACGAGCTTAAATTGATAGTCGATTTAATGTACGAAGGCGGTATTGCTAATATGAATTATTCTATTAGCAATAATGCAGAATACGGTGAATATGTCACTGGCCCACGTGTGATTGGTGACGAAGCGCGCGCTGCTATGAAAGAGTGCCTCAAAAATATTCAAAACGGCAGCTATGCAAAACAATTTATTTTAGAAGGCCGCACCAATTATCCTGAGATGGTGGCGCGCCGTCGCTTAAATGCTGCGCACCCAATTGAGCAAGTCGGTGGCCAGTTACGTGCCATGATGCCTTGGATTGCCAAAAACAAATTGGTAGATCAGTCGAAAAACTAGTGTGTAGTAATTAGTCGATAGACTTTAGTTTTTAATACGTTTAGTTTTTAATACTTAAAAGGGCAAATCGTTAAACGCTTTGCCTTTTTTTATACTGTCATTCCGACGAAAGTCGGAATCAGGCGGCACAATTTAAGTCACTAGATTCCGACTTTCGTCGGAATGACGAGATTAGGAAAATTCAATTGAAATTCAGCATCATCTTACAACACCTACTCCCCAAACTAGCATTGACGAGGCTTGCAGGCCTGCTCGCAAACCTCCATGCAGCAGCGCTCACTACAGCAGTGATTAGCTGGTTTGTAAAACGCTACAACGTAAACATGAGCGAAGCGGCTAACCCAGACATTTCCAGCTATGCCAGTTTTAACCAATTTTTTACTCGACCACTTAAAGCTGGTGCGCGACCATTTGCGAAGGCTGAATTGATATGTCCAGTGGATGGCGCGATTAGTCAGTTTGGCAGCATAGAGAATGACCAAATTTTTCAAGCCAAAGGCCACCACTATTCAACGCTGGCTCTAGTTGCAGGGCAGAAAGTGTTAGCTGCTAAATTTGACAATGGCCAGTTTGCTTGCTTGTATTTAAGCCCAAAAGATTATCACCGCATCCACATGCCGTGCGATGGAAGGCTAAAAAGTATGGCCTACGTACCGGGTGATTTATTTTCGGTTAACCCACTCACAGCGCAGAATATCCCCAATCTTTTTGCGCGCAATGAGCGCGTGGTATGCGAGTTTGAATCTGATCAGCACGGCACATTTGTGATGGTGCTGGTTGGTGCAACTATCGTCGGTAGCATGGCCACCGTTTGGCATGATACAAAAGATAAAGTGATTAACCCACCACGCACCAGCAATATACGCACTTGGAACTATGAGAATATCGTTTTAGACCAAATTATTAAGCTAAAGCAGGGCGATGAAATGGGCAGGTTTTTGCTGGGCAGTACCGTCGTCATGTTGTTCGAAAAAAACGTACTGCAATTTAATGCCGCTTGGCAACCAGCCAAGTCCATCAAATTGGGCGAAATGATGAGCTCTAAATAATCTGCTTTGTCGTGTTTTTTGCATGTGAGCTGGGCGTGGCTTTATTATTCACAACTTTATGATGCAAATGCGTCGACAGCTCATTAAGCGCCAATTTATATACTTCGCGCTTAAACTCAATGACATCTTCTAGCGGCACCCAATAGTCACTCCAGCGCCATGCATCAAACTCGGGGTGCTCACTCGCACGCAAACTCACATCGGTATCGCGACCGACCATGCGCAACAAATACCAAATTTGTTTTTGACCTTTATAACTGCCGCGCCACTCGCGTTTCACCCAACTACTGGGCACTTCGTAGCGCAACCAATCGCGCGTGCGACCTAAAATTTGCACGTGCTTAGGCTCTAACCCTACCTCTTCCATCAACTCCCGATACATTGCCTGCTCTGGGCTTTCGCCATAATCAATTCCACCTTGTGGAAACTGCCAAGCATGCTCTCGTACTCGTTTTCCCCAAAAAACTTGGTTGTGTGAGTTGCAAAGAATAATGCCCACATTGGGGCGATATCCATCACGATCTAACATTTTGCTGCACCTAATCTTTATTCTGCAATTATTTAGTACTATTTTTTCATATTTTCACCACTATTGAAAGCACGCATTTGACTCTACAATGTAAATATGAAATTAATTATTCTACTTTTGTTACTTTTAAGTGCGTGCTCGCCCGCGACTAATTCAACAACTGCGCCAGCCAGCATGGCATATATTACCAACCAAGGTGACAACACAGTTTCGGTGATTGATATTAAGCAAAATAAAGTGGTTAGCACGATTAAGGTTGGCAAGGCGCCAGTCGGCGTGGCGGTTTCTGCCGAGTTGCAGCGCGTGTTTATTAGCAACGTAGAAAGCAATAATATTTCGGTGATTAACACGCAAAATAATACAGTTATCGAAAGCATTGCCCTGCAAGGCTCACCAGTAGGGCTTGCCATGGCACCCAATAACCGCACGCTGTATGTGGCAGATTGGTTTAGCGATAAAATTTTGGCGATTAATACCGCAAATTTTGATGAGCGTCGTGAAGTGATTGTGGCCACAGCGCCGGCGGGTTTGGTAGTAAGCACCGATAGCAAAACCCTTTATGTGGCCGCGCGCGATAGTAATGAAGTGGCGGTGATTGATACTAATACTTTCACTATTACTCAACGTATTAAAGTGGGCACACACCCGTTTGGGCTTTCGCTGGGTAATGATGGCATGCTGTATGTGGTCAATGTTTACGACAATACAGTTTCTATCATCGACACCAAAACATTTACGCAAACTATTATTAAGGTGGGTGAGCACCCATATTGCGCCGTATCCAGCCCAGATAATAAATCGTTATATGTGACCAACACGCAAGATGACACAGTTTCGGTGATTGATTTAGGCGTTTTAAATAAAAGCGAGCCAAAAAACATCGCTACCATTGATGTGGGCATGACGCCCGAAGGCATTAGCATCGACCACGCCAGCAAGCGCGTGCTTGTTGCCAACTGGGGCGATAACAATGTCAGTGTGATTGATGCGCGCACCAACAAACTCATCAATAATATTAACACTGGCGATAAAAGTCGTGCGTTTGGTGAGTTTATATTGCAATAACAAAAAACAAAAAAAATTCCATACTCCGTCATTCCCGCGAAAGCGGGAATCCATTTTGAATTATTTTTAAAAAACCATAAATTAAAACCAATGGATCCCCGCTTTCGCGAGGATGACGATGATACACAAATGGAAGGGCAAACTTAGCCTCGATGCAATAAATGGAATCGAGGAATACACGCTAGCCTTGATTGCGCCTATCATCAAGGCCACAAAACCGCAGAACTCGTCAACGCCATGTAGCATGGCACGTTACACACCCCATAGGCAGCTTGCCTCAACTCATTTATAATAGTGTTTGCACGATTTACTTATTGGAGATATTTGCATGAACAAGTTTTTAGCAATTTTGGCATTAGCAGTTTTACCCTTCACCGCCTTTGCACACGGCCCTACCCCACAAAAAGTAGAAAAAAGCATAGTGATTAAAGCGCCGCCAGCCAAAGTGTGGGCCATGGTAAAAGATTTTGGTAACATGCAAGCTTGGCACCCTGCCATTGCCAGCACCAAGTTAGAGAAAAAAGGCGACGAAACGCATAGAACATTGACATTGAAAAGTGGCGGCGACATTAACGAGAAATTGCGCAGTGCCGACGATAAAGACATGAAGCTGAAATATGAAATTACCGGTGGCGTGGCACCAGTGGCCGATTACAACTCTGTTATCACTGTAGCGGCAGGCCCAGGCGCTGGCGAAAGCACTGTGACATGGGTAGGCCGCTTTTATCGCACTTACAAATTAAATCCGCCAATTCCAGCGGGCCAAGATGATGCAACCGCCACTGGCTTTATCACTGGCGTTTACGATAGCGGCTTAGCCAACCTTAAAAAGGTGCTCGAAAACTCAAAG
>JANMBK010000006.1:0-6630 GCA_031360365.1 Methylophilaceae bacterium | reverse complement strand
ACTCACCCGTTCGCCACTCGCCACCAGACCGAAGTCCGTGCTGCCGTTCGACTTGCATGTGTAAAGCATTCCGCCAGCGTTCAATCTGAGCCATGATCAAACTCTTCAGTTTAATGTATGACTATTACTTTTTCCTGTTTCATTGTTTACTTAAAAACAATTACTACAGGTGGTTATTCGCTTTGCTTTTCACCCCGTCTATTTCTTAGAGAAATTCTAAAATTAGTTTGGGATGGTTTTCTCAAATTCATTGCAAGGTGTGTCTTGTTGTTTACTAAGTCGCTTTTAAGGGCTTCCTATTAAACTAGTTACATACTTGTCATAAATTTAAGTGTAAGCATTTGTTATCTTGAGTCTGAACATAAACCATACAGCAAAACATTCCTGCCATCGCAAGCGATGTCAGGCATTTGTTGCGTCTATGCCAGTGTCTTAACCACAAACACCCACACTTATCAGTCGTTCATTTTGTTAAAGAGCATATTTTAAAAATACTAATCCCGATATTTAAATCTTGAGATTAATAATTTAGAAAATTATTGGTTGCGGGAACAGGATTTGAACCTGTGACCTTCGGGTTATGAGCCCGACGAGCTGCCAGACTGCTCCATCCCGCGTCCGAATCGACGTACATGTCGCCGAGAGATGAGACTATAGCAAGTTTTGGCACCTAGTGTCAAAGCATTTATGGCTTTTATTTAAGATTCAGTTGTTACTAGCCACTCGATATGGCAGCCGTGTGAGTAATAATCGCCGTTGCCACGCCAGCTAACTCATTCAATTCAAAGTGATTTATACGCATGAAATACCCTGCTCTGCAGGCCGCATGGATATTGGTCTGCAGAGCAGCAGATTGAATGCATTCTAGTTAAACATAAATTAAATATTATAAAAAAACCACTCGTTTGAGTGGTTTTTTTATATCAGCAAGAAAACTAATTTTTAGCTCCTCAGTGTCACTTCCCAATCGAACCAAATACCTTTTTAATCAGACTGCTAGCTTGTCCTAACGGGTCTTTACGAATCGCTGCTTCCTCCTTGGCGATCATAAAGTAAACACCATCCAAGGCTTTGTTAGTCACATATTGTTCTATATTGGCATCTTCTTTTTTCACCACGCCAAATTTGCTGCCCATATCAGCATACTTATTGTAGCTAGCGGCCAATTGCACATTTTCAGTAGCCTTTTGCACAATCGGTAAAAATTTCTGGCTCATTTGTGCAGAGGTGGTTTTTTTAAAGTATTGGGTGGCGGCATCTTGCGGGCCAGTGAGAATAGCTTTTGCATCGGCTAGTGTCATTTGTTTGATTGAGCCAACCAGTAAAGCTTTAGCCTCAGGCACGGCTGCCTCAGCAGCACGGTTCATTTTAAGCACCAATTCATCAGATTGCTTACCCATACCCATCAACTTCATGCCTTTTTCTATTTTTTTAAGTGATTTTGGTAACGGAATTTTTACTTCTTTATTGCCAAAAAAACCATCTGCCGCACCCAAGGTAGCCACCGCTCTACCTACGCCTTGTGTCAGCGCCTCCTTCAAACCGCCACTGGCTTCCTCATTACTTAAGCTACTGACGCCAGTAATGCCGCTAGTTGTAGAGTTACTGCCACTAGATTTAATCGCATCTTTAAGCGTGCCAAAATCCAAAGCATTAGCGTGTGTAATAAATAGTGCGAGCGCCGCGACTGGTAATAAACGTTTCATATGAAATATCCCTTAAATTGATTTAATTATTGTAGTTGCTTTAAAGGAGTTTGACACAAGCGTTTACACTATTTTACTTCTGTGCACTTTATTTTTTCATCGCTTGTACATGCCAAATGTTTTTGGCGTATTCGCCTATGGTTCTATCGCTAGAAAATTTAGCCATGCGCGCCACATTTAGTATGGCACGTCGCGACCATTCATCTGGGTTTTGATAAGTCATGCTGACTTCATCTTGGCAAGCAATATAGCTGGCATAATCGGCCAGCAATAAATAATTGTCGTGATTAAGCAAATTGTCGATGATAGTTTGATAGCGATTCGGCTCCTGCATTGAGAAAAATCCGCTGCCTATCATATCTAGCACTTGTTTTAATTCAGCATTTTGATTGTAGTAATCACGTGGATTATAATGATTAGCTTTAGTCTGAGCCACTTCTGGAGTGGTTAAGCCAAAGATGAAAATATTATCATCGCCTACTTCTTCCATAATTTCGACATTGGCGCCATCTAAAGTGCCAATGGTCAGCGCACCATTCAGTGCCATTTTCATATTACCAGTGCCACTAGCCTCGGTGCCTGCGGTTGATATTTGCTCAGATAAATCGGCACCTGGGAACAAAATCTCGGCTGCAGAAACCTCATAATTGGGGTAAAACACTACTTTTAATTGGTCGCCCACAGCAGGGTCATTATTCACAATTTCTGCTACATCATTAATTAAACGAATAATCTGCTTCGCCACCCAATAACCTGGTGCCGCCTTGCCACCAAATATCACAGCGCGCGGCGTAGCGAGCTTTTCACCCTTACGAATACGGTTATACAAGGTAATCACATGCAGCACATTTAACAATTGGCGCTTATACTCATGGATACGCTTAATTTGCACGTCAAACAATGCATCTCTATTCAGTTTAACACCTGTCACCGCTTCAATTTTTTTGGCTAACCTTACCTTATTGGCTGTTTTAACTGCCCGAAACGCTTTGCGAAAATCTTTGTCATCGGCCAAAGGTGTTAATTTTATGATCTGCGTTAAATCTTTTTGAAAACCATCGCCAATGGCTGTTGCAATCAAGCTGGTAAGCGCTGGATTTGCTTGATTAAGCCAGCGTCTGGGCGTTATACCATTGGTAACGTTAGTCAGTTTATTCGGATAGATTTTATTAAAATCAGCAAATAAAGTAGTTTTTAATAACTCGCTGTGCAGCGCCGCCACACCATTTACCGTATGCGAACCGACCACCGCCAAGTGCGCCATACGTACTCTTCGGCCGTGGCTTTCATCAATGATTGATACGCGTTGAACCAACCCAGCATCACCTGGAAAAAGATGATTCACCATCGTCACAAATTGCTGATTAATCTCATAAATAATCTCTAAATGACGTGGTAGCAAACTACCAAATAAATCTACCGACCAAGTTTCAAGCGCCTCTGGCATCAAGGTATGATTGGTGTAAGCGAATATTTTGTTTACCAAGCCCCATGCAAAATTCCAATCCAGATGATGATTGTCTACTAATTGGTGCATCATCTCCGCCACACCTATGGCTGGGTGCGTGTCATTCAATTGAATGGCGATTTTATTGGGCAAATCTGCCCAATCTTTTTCAGTTTTTACATTGCGCGTGGTGATAAAGCGCCGCAAAATATCTTGTATAGAAGCGGATACGAAGAAATATTGCTGCTTTAGGCGCAACTCGCGACCAGAAGCGGAGGCGTCGTTCGGATACAATACTTTCGAGATGGTTTCAGAATCGGTGCGTTCCTCCACTGCCTCGTCATAATTACCGTCATTAAATTGGCCCAAATCAAAATCTTTGCTGGCTTTGGCGGACCATAAACGCAAATTATTCACCGTTTCGGTGCCATAACCCGGTACAGGCATATCGTAAGGCATCGCCACTACTTGTTGCGTGTTCACCCAATGATGCGCAACATGATTGCCCTCTTTTACAGGCACTACATGCCCGTAAAATTTAATCTCATAAGTGGCTTCAGGGCGTTGAAACTCCCACACATTGCCGTAACGCAACCAATTATCGGCGTTTTCAACTTGCTGACCATGCTCTATGCTTTGCTTAAACATGCCGTATTCATAACGAATACCATAGCCAGTGGCAGGAATATCCATAGTCGCCATAGAGTCCAAAAAACACGCTGCCAAGCGTCCCAAGCCACCATTGCCAAGCGCCGCATCATATTCCATCTCAGTTGCGCTCTCCATTGTGCGACCCAATGCACCTAAACCGTCACTGAGCTCGGCATTAATGCCCAAATTCAGTGCAGCATTGCTCAACATGCGCCCGATCAAAAACTCTAGTGATAAATAATAAATACGTTTTGGGTCTTTTTCGTAATAACTATTTGAGGTTTCTACCCAACGTTCTACCACATGATCACGCACCGTAAAAGCAGCTGCGTGATACCAATCTCTAGGCGTGGCAACCTTATCCGTCTTAAAGCATGAGAAAACCAAATGATTTTGTAAGGCCTGTTTTAAAGGCGTTAATTTAGGGAGTGTGATGCTTTTTTTTGCAGCGCTTACTTTAGTTATATTAGAGGTTTTTGCAGATTTAATCATGACGAGCCTTTGTAATTGGTTATTGCTTACAACAGCATTTTAGCAAATATCGCGCCAGTCTTTATGACATTTCTTTTTATAACATTTTTTAAAGCTGTGATAAAAGCTACTTGTTGCTAATGTTATTAAATACTCATGCGCATTGAACTTTCTATCGATTGTAGTAAACTTAACACTTAAATGAAAAAAATATTTTTAATATTAATGCTATTTTTGCTGCCGCTACAATACACATGGGCGATGGTGGCTAGCTATGACACACACGATGCGCAAGATACTGAAGTGCATTTTGGGCATCACGAGCATTACTCTGATTTCTGGGCAGTAAATTTAGAGCCAGAATCAAACCAGCCAGACAATCAAGACACGAAAAGCTTAGAAAGCCATTTGCATTTAGGCTTTTTTCATCTTTCTTGTGGCGAGCTCATTGGCTATAGTCTGCCAGTATTTGATCAACAAGCCTTGCTAGTAATTACCCCCTATTTATTCACCTACCATTCTCCACCCAGCTACGAGCCAGAACGCCCTAATTGGGCACCGCTCGTCTAACTCGGCGAGCCTTTCAGCCAACCTATATCATAAGTTAATACGCTCGCCGATTTTTCTATTTTTAGGAGAATGGCATGCGTTACACCCAATTTATATTTTTTGTATTACTCAATTTAAGCGCGCAATTTGGCTTAATAACACCTGCAATTGCTGCAGAAAATATTAGCCTAGCAGGTATTAGCTTAGATGAAGCCACCGCCTTAGCGCTGCAAGCTAACCCTGATATTGCTGTCGCATTAAGCGGGCGCGAAGTAGAGAGCGGCCAAGCCTTACAGGCGGCCACACGACCCAACCCGACATTATCGGCACAAGTGGAGGATTTACGCAGCCGCTATCGCAACTCAACTTTACTGATTAGCCAGCCATTAGAAACAGCGGGCAAGCGCGATAAGCGCATCGCGGCGGCGGATGCCAATTTAGCCATTGCCGATGCTGATATTCGCATAGCGCAAGCTGAAATAAGCGCCAAAGTATATGCCGCTTTTTATAAAGCGCTGGCTGCACAACAAGCACAATCACTCGCAACTGAGCTGCTACAAATTGCTACTACATCAAAAGAGACGACAGCCAAGCGGGTATTAGCAGGCAAGGTGTCACCCGTAGAAGAAACCAAAGCTAAAGTTGCCGAAGCAGGCTTGAAAATAGAGCTAGCCACAGGTAATCAACAATTGGCCGCTGCAAAAAAACGTTTAACTAGCTTATGGGGCAAAGGTTTAGCATCAGCTGAAACAACAGCATTTACCGTAGTTGGCGAACTAGACAAATTCAATACACTACCCGTATTGAATGAGTTAATTGCACAGTTGCCAAACTCACCACGTCTAAAGAAGGCTAGCCTTGCGATTGCGCAAAAACAAGCACTCAGTGAGATTGAAAAATCGAAACAAATACCAGATGTGACCTTAAGCCTAGGCGCGCGCCGTAATGAAGAGTTAGGCGGTATTACCCAAGCCATTATTGGCTTATCTATCCCCATCCCACTATTTGATAAAAATCAAGGTAATTGGCAAAGCGCTAAAGCGCGCGAAACGCAATCAGCAGACGAAAAAACAGCTTTAGAAAACCAATTAAATACTGAGCTTGCCGATGCGTATTTACGCAGACAAGTGCAAGTAGCAGCAGCAGGCACTTACAGCCAAGAAATATTGCTGGGCGCACAAAGTGCTTATGAGGCCGCGCGCAAAGGCTTTGAGTTTGGTAAATTTAGCTTTTTAGAAGTGTTAGATGCGCAGCGCACTTTGTTTCTAGCCAAAACGCAATATATTCAAACATTGGCTTTAGCGCATCAAGCCGAGGCTGATATTCAAAGTATATTAGGTTTAAATAGCGGCTACGAATCAGTGAAAAACCAAGCAAGTAAAAGGGAGTTACCATGAAATTAAGCAAACAAATGTGGTTGGTTGTCGCCATTATATTGGTAGGAACCGCAGCAGCAGGTTTGATTTTAAAAACGGATAAACCCATGGCAGAGGCAGGTCATGGCGAACATGCTGAAGAAGCTGATGCAAAAGATGAGCATGCGGATCATGAAGGTGAGCATGAGGATGAGCATGGGCATGCTGCAATGGTGACCGAAAGCGTCAAAGGCCCGCATGGCGGTAAGCTGTTTAAGGATGGTGATTATACGGTGGAAGTGACCATTTTTGAGCAAGACCAGCCGCCCCAGTTTAGGTTATACACCTACTTAAACGGCTTACCGCCATGCGGGCCTTTGACGCTTTCGGTCACCATTGCAGCATGCCCATGCTCATCCTCATGCTCACCTTCATGATCCGCATGCTCATC
>JANMBK010000274.1:0-2583 GCA_031360365.1 Methylophilaceae bacterium | reverse complement strand
GTTTGATGGCGACTGTATTATTGTTTAAATTTAAATTAAGTGTAATTAAACTGATTACGCTATTTGCTGCGGCTGGCTTGTTGTTTCAGCTTGTTAAATAAAGTAAAGTACAGAACGAATCTATCTTTGACAGGTCAATTGTTTGCTCATTTTGAAAGCTAAAAAAACATGAAATACACGCTTATAAAAATACTCTCAACATTAAGCTTAGGACTATTTGCCACCATGACTTCAACTATTGCTGGTGCCGCCTGCCCTGAGCTTTATAATCACAAAATTACCACTTTGCAGGGTGATACGCTGAATTTATGTGATTATCAAGATAAGCCGATTTTGGTAGTAAATACCGCCAGCAAATGCGGTTTTACGCCACAATTTGAGGCGCTAGAAGGCTTATATAAAAAGCATAAAAATCAAGGTTTGTTGGTGATTGGCTTTCCTTCTAACGATTTTAGGCAAGATCCAGGTGACAATAAAGCGATTGGTGATTTTTGCAAAATGACTTACGGTGTACAGTTTCCCATGGCCACAAAAAGCTCAGTATCTGGGCCCAATGCCAATGCGTTTTACAAACAATTAGCGGCTAAATCGGGCACTGCACCACAGTGGAATTTTTATAAATATGTGATTGCGCCGGGCGGCAAAGAAGTAACGGCTTTTGAAAGTACAGTAGCGCCTGACTCGGCTGGCTTAGTCGCTAAATTTAAACCATATCTTAAATAAATATTGTGATTAAAAAAGGCGCTATAAGCGCCTTTTTTAATCAGGTTAATTGGCAGGCTGGCGTATTTTTTGTAAGATAATCGCGGAAAGCTCTTCTACCGACCGGCTGGTTGAATCTGCCCAAGAGATGTTGTTTTTAAGCATCAAGCGCTCCGCAGTGGCAATTTCTTTTTTGCAGTTTTCTAGCGATGCGTAAAAACTATTCGGTCTGCGCTCACTACGGACATTGTGCAGGCGCTCTGCTTTAATGGTGAGGCCAAAAATTTTGTGCAAATGCTTATACAACACTGCAGGCAAGGTGCCACGCTCAAAATCTTCGGGAATTAGCGGGTAATTGGCGGCCTTAATACCAAATTGCATCGCCAAATACACACTTGTGGGCGTTTTTCCACAGCGTGATACGCCAATTAAAATTACTTCTGCTTCTTCAAAGCCGCTGTTGGTCATGCCGTCATCATGGCCAAGTGTAAAGTTAATCGCTTCCATACGCTCATGGTAATTTTCACCCATCACACCATGCGCAATACCTTTGCCAGTAAGCGGTTGTTGTGCAAGTTCTACACCAAGCGGGTCGATAAAGGTATTAAATAAATCGATAAAATAAGCATCTGCTTCTTTTAATAGCGCGCGGTGCTCAATATTGCCCAGCGACATAATCACTACTGGGCGCATACCATCGCCAGCTTTAGCAATTAAAATACGCTGTTTCGCATCTTCAATTTTGGCGACAGAATCAGTAAATGGGGCACGCACTTGCGCAAAATGTGTTTGCGGAAAATGTGCCAGCAACTGGCCAAGTGCACCAGCGGTAATGCCAGTACCATCAGAGATAAAAAAAACGGTGCGCTGAACTTGCAATTTAAACTTATTTTCTTTTAGGCTTTACTTTTTGGTTAGGCGTTGCCATGTGGCCACCACCGTATCTGGGTTAAGCGAAACTGATTGTATGCCTTCAGCTACTAACCATTCGGCGAAGTCTGGGTGATCTGAAGGCCCTTGACCGCATATGCCTACGTACTTACCTAAGCGATTGCAGGTGCTAATCGCCATTTTTAATAATACTTTTACCGCATCATTACGCTCATCAAAACCGTCAGCTAGTATGCCAGAATCCCTATCCATGCCCAATGTAAGCTGGGTTAAGTCGTTAGAGCCAATTGAGAAACCATCAAAATATTCTAAAAATTGCTCAGCTAATAATGCATTCGATGGGATTTCGCACATCATAATTAAGCGCAAGCCATTTTCGCCGCGTTTGAGACCATTTTTAGCCATGATTTGAGTCACGGTTTTAGCTTCATCGAGCGTGCGCACAAAAGGCAACATCAGCTCAACGTTAGTTAAGCCCATTTCGTCGCGTACTTTTTTCATGGCTACGCATTCCATCGCAAAACATTCTTTAAAGTCTTCCGCCATGTAGCGCGCTGCACCACGGAAGCCTATCATTGGGTTTTCTTCATCGGGCTCGTAAATTTCACCGCCAATTAGCTTTTTGTATTCGTTAGATTTGAAATCTGATGTGCGCACAATGACTGGTTTTGGATAGAACGCTGCGGCAATAGTTGCCACACCTTCTGCCACTTTATCAATGTAAAACTGTTTAGGCGAGGCATAGCCGCGTGAGCGGCTTTTAATAACCGTTTTAATGGCTGCTGGCATTGCATCTACGTTCAAAATGGCTTTAGGATGTATGCCCACCATATTGTTAATCACAAACTCTAATCGCGCTAAGCCCACACCGTCATTAGGAATTTGCGCAAAGCTAAATGCCATGTCTGGATTGCCGACGTTCATCATGATTTTGCAAGGAGGTTTCGGTAAAGCACTATTGGCTTGACTTGATACTTCAAAGTCTAGCGC
>JANMBK010000266.1:0-5846 GCA_031360365.1 Methylophilaceae bacterium | reverse complement strand
GGATTTGATTCAGCTTGACTCATGTTCATTCTCTTGTTTATTAACGTTTGCGTTTATCGTTTTCAATCAGCGCATAAGCCGAGTGATTGTGGATGCTTTCAAAATTCTCGCTTTCCACAATGTATTTATCAATACGTTTTTCATTGTTAAGTTGCGTCGCTACGTCGCGCACCATGTCTTCTACAAATTTTGGGTTGTCGTAGGCGCGCTCGGTCACAAATTTCTCGTCAGGGCGTTTTAGCAAGCCGTAAAGCTCGCACGAAGCTTGTTTTTCCACCAGAGAAATAATGTCTTCAATCCAAATAAAATCGTTAATTAGCGCGGTCACGGTGACGTGGCTGCGTTGATTATGTGCGCCGTAATCGGAGATTTTTTTGCTACACGGGCAAAGGCTGGTGACAGGCACCAGTACTTTGACTGTGATGTCGAATTTTCCATTGTTAATTTCGCCAATAAACGTGACATCGTAATCAAGCAGGCTTTTTACGCCAGAAATGGGCGCTGCTTTGTTGACGAAATATGGAAAGCGCATTTCTACGTAGCCAGATTCTGCTTCCAAACGTTTCACCATTTCGCGCAAAATACTCTCGAACGATTCTATCGAAATCGCGTGCTCATTTGTGTTGAGAATCTCAACAAAGCGCGACATATGCGTGCCTTTAAAGTTGTGCGGCAGGTGCACATACATGTCGAATACCGCGACTGTATTTTGCTCGCCGCCAGTTTTATCTTTCACTACCACTGGGTGGCGAATCGATTTAATGCCGACTTTATTAATGTCCAAATGGCGCACATCGGGCATACTTTGGGTATCTTCAATGCTGGTGCTTGCAACGTCTGGTAACGGTTTGTTCATTTAGTTTTTCCTGTAGCAATTTTTGCGCTAATCAAATTTAAAGTTTACGCTTTTGGCGTGTTCTGTAAACCCGTTTAGCATTATTTAAGGCATATTCATTTATGTGTTGAATATGGCGATGCAATCGCTGGAAATCAAGGCTTTAATTTGATGAATTAAATAATTGCTTTTAATTTTTGCGCAATGGCAGCCACAATTCCATCTCTATCTAGACCGCATTCTGCCAACATGGTTTCATGTACGCCATGTTCAATAAAACTATCCGGCAGACCAAGGCAAAGTGTGGCATTGTTTAAGTTAAGTATTTGCATAGCTTCTAGCACTGCCGCGCCCGCGCCGCCCATTAGCGCGTTCTCTTCAATCGTCACAATTAAATCGTGTAATTTAGCTAAACTGGCAATTAAATCCATATCCAGCGGTTTAATAAAGCGCATATTGGCAACGCTAGTATTAAGCACTGATGCGGCCTGCAGGGCAGGTGCTAGCATGCTGCCAAAGGATAAAATCGCAACTTTTTTATCATTTTTAACGCTGGTATTTTTAGCACTGATATTTCTAACAATAGTACCTTTGCCTATGGGCAGCGATTCAAGCTTAATTTCAATTTTTGCCCCCGTGCCAGCGCCGCGCGGGTAGCGCACGGCTGCAACACCTTTATATAAATAACCCGTGGTCAACATTTGCCGACATTCGTTTTCATCGCTAGGCGCCATTATCATCATGTTAGGAATGCAGCGTAAATAACTTAAATCAAAGCTGCCGGCATGCGTCGGACCATCTGCACCCACCAAGCCAGCGCGGTCTATGGCAAATAACACGTCTAAATTTTGCAGCGCAATATCATGAATCAATTGATCATAAGCGCGTTGCAAAAAGGTACTGTAGATGGCGACAACTGGCTTTAAGCCATCGCAAGCCATGCCAGCTGCAAACGTCAACGCATGTTGCTCTGCAATGCCCACATCAAAATAACGCTGCGGATATTTTTCTGAAAATGCATTCAGGCCACTGCCATCGCACATGGCGGGCGTCACACCGATGAGCTTTTCATCAGCATCCGCCATATCCACCAACCAATCGCCAAACACTTGCGTATAGGTTTTTTTAGTGCTGGCCGCCGCATGCGCTATACCGTTACTGGGGTTGAATTTGTTCACCCCGTGATATTTATTGGGGTCGTCTTCGGCGGGTTCAAAGCCTTTGCCTTTTTGCGTTACTATATGCAAAAATTGCATGCCCTTTAGTTCGCGAATGTTACTTAAAGTATCCAGCAACACTGGTAAATCATGGCCATCAATCGGGCCAATATAGTTAAAACCAAATTCCTCAAATAACGTGCCAGGCATAACCATGCCCTTGGCGTGCTCCTCTGCGCGTTTGGCAAACTCTTTCACAGGCGGCATCACGCCTAATACCTTTTTGCCACTTTGACGTACGCTATCGTAAAAGCGACTAGATAATAGCCGTGCCAAATAATTATTCAGCGCCCCTACATTGTTAGAAATGCTCATATCGTTGTCATTTAATACCACTAACAAGTTAGCATCCATATCACCAGCATTATTTAAGGCCTCAAACGCCATGCCGGCTGTCATGGCACCATCGCCAATAATTGCCACACTACGGCGTTCTAGCCCAGCCTGTTTAGCGGCAATGGCCATGCCTAGTGCAGCTGAGATGGAGGTGCTGGAGTGTCCTGTGCCAAAGGTGTCGTAGGTACTTTCGCCGCGTCGCGGAAAACCTGCAATACCAGTGGGCTTGCGTAAGTTGGCCATGTCTGCACGACGGCCAGTGAGAATTTTGTGCGGATAAGTTTGATGGCCGACATCCCATACTAAACGGTCATCGGGCGTATTAAATACATAATGCAAGGCGATGGTGAGTTCAACCACACCTAAATTTGATGCCAAATGACCGCCAGTTTGCGAAACGCTTTCCACCAAAAATGTGCGCAATTCTGCTGCTAGCATCGCCAATTCATCGCGATTTAACAGGCGCAAATCTTCAGGTGACTGAATATTATCTAGTAAAGAAGGCATGTAAAAGGGAGTGCTTTAGAAATTACGTTGGGTAATAAAGTTGGCCAAATGCCGCAGCAAGTCTGCCTCACGCCCATAAAAAGACAAGGCCGCCATGGCGTTGGCATGCAGCTCACTGGCCAATTGTTTGGCGGCAGATAAGCCCAAAATAGTGACGTAAGTAGATTTGTTATGTAATTGATCTTTGCCTGCCGTTTTACCCAAAGTTTGCGTGTCGGCTTCAGCATCTAAAATGTCATCTACCACTTGAAACGCCAAGCCGATTGATTTAGCAAAATGGTCTACCGCGCTTACTCTGTCTTCTTTAGGTTTGTCGGCACTGTAAGCGCCTAATAAAGCCGCTGCACGAATTAACGCACCGGTTTTTTGAATGTGCATATGCTCTAGCTCGGCACGCGTAAGTGGAATACCAATGCTGTCAACATCAATCGCTTGCCCGCCGGCCATGCCGCGTGAGCCACTAGCTAGTGCCAAAATATGCAACATTTTAAGTTTTTGCGAAGCACTCTTAAGCAGTTTGTCCTGTGAAATAAGTTGAAATGCCAAGCTTTGCAGCGCGTCGCCCACTAATAGTGCCATTGCATCGCCATATTGCTTGTGCGCTGTGGGTTTGCCTCGGCGCAAATCGTCATCATCCATGCAAGGCAAATCGTCGTGCACCAGCGAGAACGCATGAATAATCTCCACCGCAGCAGCTGGCACATCAATTTTGCTCATCTCTGCCCCGCAAAATTCGCCTGCCGCATATGCCAGTAATGCGCGTACACGCTTGCCGCCACCAATGGTGCAATAACGCATCGCTTCGTGCAAACGGGCTGGTGAGGTGGTAGCAGGTGGCAACTGCGTGTTTAGCACATCTTCCATGCGCAATTGCATGTTATGCACCCATGCATTAAATGCGTTAGCTTGCTCATTGACTGGTAGCGACATAGGTTTATTCATTATGCTTATTATTCAACATTAAGCTCAAACGTTTCTAATTTATTCGCTTCGGTTAATATGCGCACTTGCTGTTCGGCATCGTTGAGTGATTTTTGGCATGTTTGTAACAGCGCTGCACCACGCTTGTAGGCGTTGATAGATTGCTCAAGCGGTAAATTGCCAGATTCCATTTGGCTCACAATCGCCTCAAGCTCAAGCATGGCGTTTTCAAATTCTGGTGCTTTGTTTTGGCTGGGTTTAGTCATGTTATTTTAGTTATCAGTTTGTATGATTCTAACAAAACTTAACTGGTTTGCGTGTTTAATCATAACAGTTTATCAATTAAAACCTTTTGCAAAAAGTGGCGAATATCATCAATCTCCTGCGGAATGACACTGTGTGCCATTGCATAATCGTGCCATTCAATTTGGTAGCCGCTTTCTTGCAGCACCCTCAACGATTGCTGGCATCTTTCTAGCGTAATCACCTCGTCAAATGTGCCATGTGCCATAAAAATAGGCGTGTTTAAACTTGGCGTGGTTTTCTGTTCGGCTAAATTATCTTTAAGTGGTAAATAAGTGGACAGCGCCAGCACGCCCGCCAAGGCTTGTTGCTGGCGTGCCATTATGTGTAATGCCATCGCACCACCTTGCGAGAAACCTGCAATCACAATTCGCTCATTAACAATACCGCGCTGATTTTCTCGCGCAATAAGTGATTCAATGTAGGCCCTAGTAATCTCTATACCAGACTCATCTTGTGGGTGGCTGTTGTTTAAGCCAAATAAATTATACCAAGCGCGCATTTCATAGCCGTTGTTCATGCTGATTTTTTGGTAAGGCGCATGCGGCAAAATAAAGCGAATGTCAGGCAGCTTCAGCATTTCCACTACAGGCACAAAATCATGACCATCGGCTCCCAAGCCGTGTAGCCAAATCACGCTGGCAATAGGGTTGTCAGTTTGGCAAATTTCGATTGGGTCTTCAATGGCTGTGGACATAATGGTACTTAATTGTAAAAGTATGTTTATTATAGAAGACTTGCTTTATTTCTGGCTATTCATGGTGAGCATAATGCGCTATGCTTGTGCCTCATAATGTTAAATTTAACATTAAAATCAACCAATTAAATCTAAGATTTTAAATACAAGAATTTAAATTTAAAGGGCTTAGATTAAAATAATTAATTTAAAATTCCCAATGCAATTTTTATTGCCCAGCAAATTGACCAGTAAACATATGAATCAATTTTTAGCACTGATTAGGCAACATGGCATTAGTTTTGCGCTCAGTATCGTCATCGTAATGGCGGCGTTATTGCATGCCAGCCAAGTGTTGCCGCTGTCTTTTCTTAACAAATTAGAAAACTACAGTTACGATTTGCGCTTAAATTTACTCATGCCACGAACGCTAGATTCGCGCATTGTGATTGTAAACATAGATGAAAAAAGCTTGGCCGAGCAAGGGCGATGGCCATGGAGCCGCGATAAACTAGCGGTAATGATGGATAGGTTATTTGATGATTATCACATCAATACGCTGGGTTTTGATGTGGTGTTTGCAGAGAAAGATGAAAGCTCTGGCTTAAAAAATTTACAGTGGATGCAACAAAAGTATCTACAAGGCGATGCTAATTTTGCCAATGCGTTAGATTTAGTCAAATCAAAACTAGACTATGACCAAATTTTTGCTGATAGTCTCAAAAATCGCAAAATTGTGTTGGGCTATTATTTTCAAACCCGTGGTGATAACAACCGCATTGGCCAATTGCCCGCCGAAATATTTTCGGCAGATAGTTTTGATAGCCCTACTTTGGGCTCTGCACAGGCCACTGGCTATGGTGCTAACTTGGCTATTTTGCAACAAAGCGCATATTCGGCTGGGCACTTTAACCCTGAGCCAGATGCAGATGGCATCACCCGAAAAGTCTCGGTGTTTGTTCAATATCAACAAAACTATTATGAATCGTTGGCGTTGGCAGTGGCGCGTGCGTATTTAGATAACCCAGTGATTGAGGCTAAATTTGCCAGT
>JANMBK010000265.1:0-3614 GCA_031360365.1 Methylophilaceae bacterium | reverse complement strand
TGCGACACTTAACATGCCTAAAAAATCTCTACGCTTCATCTAACTCAGTCTCTCATCAGCTAGTTTTTCATTCTCTTGCAAACGGCGAAAATCTTTTAGACGCGCGTCCACAATCGAATGCTCGTAAAAATTACCATCTTTGGCTTTTGCGGCAAATTCCATCTGCTCTATGGCTTTTTTCAAATTATATTTGCGATAATATGCCTCGCCCTGCGCTTGAAAGCCCAATAATTTTTTGTTTTTTGTAGTATAAGCTTTGGCCAATAGCTCATAAAAATAAGCATCGCTGGGGTACATCACCTTTTTTTCCTGCACCAGTTTAATGGCGCTATCAGGCTGGTTAGTCGCCAAAAAATGCTCGGCATAGCCGTAAATAAGCGAGCGGTGTTGCGGATATAAACTTAACGCTTTGGCATATTGGCTGGCTGCAGCCTGCGGGTTATTTTTTGCCACTTCCAAACGTGCTGCTAAGTTTTCTACAAAGGCATGTTTGGGCGCATTTTTTCTTAACCATTGCAGTTCAGTTGCGCTACCTTTTAAATCATTTTTACGCAGCATCGCCAGTGCCAAACCATAATGCTCCGCTGCCTCGCTGGCAAAACGCCGCTCTTTAATATTGTCGCTAAATTGATCTATCGCGCCTTGTGCCAAGCCTTCGCCTGCGCGTAATTTTGCCTTAACCAAATTAAACTCAAAGCTATCGGCCACTTGCTTGTAAGGCATGCTTTCTACCCGGTTCGATACATCGGCAATGCGCTCGGCGGTAAGCGGATGCGTGCGCAAAAAGCTAGGCGCACTGCCTTCAACAAACCTAGTTCCGCGCTGCATGGTGGTAAAAAATGCCGGCATTCCGCGCACATCAAAACCAGCACTATCTAATATGCTCAAACCTACCCTATCCGCCTCACGCTCATGCTCGCGCGTGTAATCTAACTGGCGTTGCACGCCCGCTGCAGATGCCGTCGTAAGCGCACCCGTCGCCAGCTCTGGGTTAGCGCGCGATACCAACAATGCCAGCGCAATGCCTGCAATATTTTTAAAGGTATCGTATTTTTGTTGCGCCAACATACGCGCTAGATGTCTTTGGGTAACATGTCCCACTTCGTGCCCCAGCACACTTGCCAGCTCACTTTCGGTGTTGGATGCCAATATCAAACCCGTATGCACGCCAATTACACCACCTGGCATGGCAAATGCATTAATGCTGTTATCGCGCACCACAAAAAAGTTAAATACTTGCTGCTTATCGGGGCTAGCCGCCGCTAATTTACTGCCTAGCGCTTGCAAATAATCCGTTACCTCAACGTCCTGCAACACCTCATCACTTACCGCCACTTCGCGCAGAATTTGCTCGGCAATGCGCTGCTCATCCTGCGGTGTTAGCACGGTTTGCGAAATATCACCTAAATCGGGCAAGCTGGTATCTAAATTGGTCGGCTTGTTCGAAAAACTGGGTTCTTTATTGGGCGCTTTACTGGCTCCAGCATTACTTTCTGCAAAAATAAGGTTAACGGCCAGCAGGCTGGTGAGCAAGATGCTTTTGCAGATAAATGGCGTTTTTAATTTCATTATTGATATGATAATGTGTTTATAGGCTAAGTTCATGCCAAATTGTGAACAGAAAGTAATAAATGAACCCATTAACGCATTTTGATGCCAGTGGCCAAGCGCATATGGTCGATGTAGGCGATAAGCTGCAGACCAAGCGCAGCGCGGTTGCCTGTGGCATCATTAGCATATTGCCTGCTACCCTAAAACTCATTTTACAAGGCGATGCCAAAAAAGGCGATGTGCTAGGCGTGGCGCGCATTGCAGCGATACAAGCCAGCAAAAAAACGGCTGATTTAATTCCACTGTGTCACCCCATTGCCTTAACTAAGGTAAGCATAACGTTTAAGGTGGAAGAAGCGACAACAAGCATCACTTGCACCGCCACTTGCGAAACCACAGGTCAGACTGGGGTTGAGATGGAAGCGCTCACGGCTGTTTCTGTTGGCTTACTCACCATTTACGATATGTGCAAAGCGGCAGACCGCGGCATGGTGATAAGTGAAATTAAACTACTCGAAAAACATGGTGGAAAAAGTGGTGATTGGCTTGCAGAAAAAATTGCAAAATAAATACTAATTGGTGACAAAAGGCACACATTAATTTATACTTAATGAATGAAACCATTTCGCTGGGCTCACGATAAAAACGAAACCCTCAAAAGTAAGCGCAATATTTCATTTGAAGAGATTGCGCTAGCAATTGAGGCTGATGGATTGCTGGATATATTGCAACATCCAAACGCAGATAAATATCCAAACCAATCGGTATTAGTGGTAGCGTTTGAATCTTATATTTATTTGGTGCCATATGTTGAAGAGGCAGATTATTACTTTTTAAAAACGGTAATACCTAGCAGAAAAGCGACCAGAGACTATTTGTTAAAGGAATAAATCATGAAAAAATTAGATGATTATGAAAACGAACTATTAAGCGACTTTGAACAAGGTCAGCTTAAATCGATTGCGCCTTCAAAAGCCGATTTAACCAAGTTTAAGGCAGCAGCGACAGCTACTTTTTTAAAAGAAAAACGCATTAATATTCGCCTTTCTAGCCCAGATTTAATGGATATTCAAGCGCGCGCGCTAGAAGAAGGCATGCCTTACCAAACCCTTATCGCCAGTATTTTACACAAGTTTGTATCTGGAAAATTTGTGGAAAAGCCAAGTAAATTAGGTCGAATTGCGAATAAATAAAAATGATATGTTTTAATTCTTTATACACTTGCCCAAATAAAAAGATTAAGTACTTATTTGGGTTCTACTTTACGTTAGCCAGAACTGTATAGCAGTATGTTCCAGGCAGATCAATACCTCTTCCCGCTCTTCTCGGCAAAACTAGTCTCTAGATCAGCCAAAGTTCAGCGCTTTTTGGGTTGCGGATTTTGGCTTGACGTGCACGGTCACTTTGCAACATGCAAGCACGTGCTCGACTCCGTCGCGGAGGGCGAGAGCCTAATGATTGGTCAACCAAACAATCCTCAATCCGACCACTTCTGGCCTGTCCTGTCCTCAATCCCGCATCCTCAATTTGACGTTGCCGTGTGCCGAGCGTCTGCGAGTGCAGTCGGAGCTGTGCTTTATCACTACGACGGACCGATTAGCCTCGGACTGGAGGTTCAAGCTTTAGGCTACACGGACGGTGGAAGGCATGGTGCTCGCTACCAAGTTGACCCGCGACTTCTCTGCGGACACGTTTCGCGATTTGCTTTTGAGCCGAACGGCCTCCCATCACCCACACTCTTAGAGGTTTCGTTTGGAAGTCCAAGCGGCTTTAGCGGAACTCCGCTACTTGTGGGTAGCCAAGCCGTGGGCATACTCTACAGCAACTTAGATTCGCGGCTACAGGCATACGCAATCGAAGAGAGCAGCACGGGTGCATCTCAGTACCGAGAGATAGCTTATCGAATCTACGAGTATGGCATAGCTCATAGCATTGCTGACCTGCAGCCGTTTTTCGCACAGTGTGGGGTCGGCCAAAATTAGGCTAACCCTTGGCTAAACTCAAACATTATGCACAAACTAAGCTAGCAACTCGCTCTGCACTCGCAGGCGCCATAGTGAGAC
>JANMBK010000214.1:0-1758 GCA_031360365.1 Methylophilaceae bacterium | reverse complement strand
GTAAGGCTGCGATTAGGGCTTCGGCAATGGTGCGTGGGTTTTGGCGTAGCGGTTTAGCAAGCTGCATGGCCAAATTGCTAGAAAAATCGCCATGCTCGGCCGATTTTGGGCGCTCTAGTAAAATAGTAATTTGTGTCGCGTCCGTACCAATAATGGTAGCTGCGCGAGTGAGTAAATCGGTAATATGGGCTTTCAAAAAATAAAGACTTTCAAATTAGTTTAATCATGCAAAACAGTATTTTAACTCAATAAAGCTAAGCACTCATCACCCAAATAATTAATGCTGCCAACTATTCTTAATATCGCACTCGATGTACCGCTGAATCGCACTTATGATTATTTAAGTTGTGACTATGTGGCACGAATTGGTAGCCGAGTCATCGTGCCTTTTGCTGGGCGTAATTTGGTGGGCGTGGTGTTGGCGCTTAAACACACATCTGATTACCCAATTGAAAAATTAAAACCTGTCAGCCATGTTTTTGATGATGTGGTTTTTGACGCGGCAAGTTTTAAGCTGCTGCAGTTTTGTGCCGATTATTATCACTACCCGCTTGGCCAAGCATTAATCTCTGCCCTGCCCTTGCGTTTGCGCCAACTTAAGCCTGCAGTTTCGCGTAAGCAGCTAGCGTATAGTTTGATTAAAGATGTTGATATTGCACAAATTCCTGCAAAAAAGGTGGTCATACTAAGACTTATCGCTGCTCTGCAGGCCGCACCAGTATTGGCTTCTGGCGATGCAGCTTTAATCTCTTCTGCTTGGAAAAAAGCCATTTTAGAACTTAAAAATATGGGTTTGGTGAGCGAGCATGAAGTGCTGGCGGTAAAAGCTTCGCTACCATCTTCTAGTATTGAGCCCACTTTAAACAATGGACAGCAGCAAGCGATTAAGCAAGTGTTAGCACTCACTAACACTTTTAAACCGTGGCTACTGCATGGCATTACTGGCAGCGGCAAAACTGAGGTTTATATACAAATTTTGCGGAAAATTTTGCAAGAAAGAGATGCGCAAGGATTTGGTTCCCAGGTGTTAGTATTAGTCCCAGAAATCAACCTCACGCCGCAATTAGAAGCACGCTTTAGAAGTCGCTTAAGCCAATATCCTTTAGTGACTTTGCATAGCAATTTAAGCGAGAGTGAGCGGCTGCAAAATTGGTTAGTCGCCAGTACTGGCGTAGCAAGAATCGTCATTGGTACGCGCTTAAGTGTGTTTACGCCTATGCCAAATTTAAAATTTATCGTGATAGATGAAGAGCACGATGGTAGCTATAAGCAGCAAGATGGCATGCGCTATCATGCGCGCGACGTGGCGATGGTGCGCGCCAAGCAGCTAAATATTCCAATTATTTTAGGTAGTGCTACACCCAGTTTAGAAACTTGGTTTAATGCACAAACTGAAATTGCTCAAAAAGTGCGATATGGCTTGCTGACTTTAAATCAGCGCGCGGTACAAAACGCACAATTGCCTACGATTTTTTGTATTGATATTGCAAAATCACCCACTGAAAACGGCCTGTCACCCATATTAATCAAGGCGTTACGCGAGCGATTAGCACGTAAAGAACAGAGCTTATTATTTTTGAACCGCCGTGGCTACGCGCCCGTGTTGCACTGCAATGTGTGTCAATGGACATCAACTTGTACCCGCTGTTCAGCCAGATTAGTGGTGCATTTAAGCCAGCGACGTTTAAAGTGCCACCATTGTGGCTTAGAACAAAAAATTCCGCTGCAATGCCCAAGTTGCGGCAATGCTGATATAAA